>CALKDV010000116.1 GCA_938084085.1 uncultured Nannocystaceae bacterium | reverse complement strand
CGAGGGCGAGGGTTTCTCGCCTGCCTCGCGCGGGGCAAAAGACCTATAGTAAGGTCAAAGGGTGATGTTGGAGGTGGACTGCTGATGTACGATCACGAACGAGACTGGACGATCGAGCGATTTCTCAAAGGGATCGCCCCGCGAACCTTGCCGCTGATCGCGGCTCTTGGTGTCGCCGCCCCCGCCTGCTCGAACGGCGACGCGGACGACACCGCGAGCGACGCGAGCACGGGAGCCGAAACGGGGGGTACATCGGGCGACGGTGACGGTGACGGCGACGGCGACGCACAAGCGCGTCCCTCCCCGTCCGTAAGGATGATGCGTCTGACCCACCAAGAGTGGGGCAACACCATCCAAGACCTGCTGGGGATTCAAGACGTCGCCCCACTGCTCGCGGTGCTTCGGGCAGACCCCAACCAGTCTGGGTTCGTGTTCGACAATAATTACGAGAGCCTGTCGGTGGACGAGGCCCTGTGGAACGGCTATCGAATCGCCGCCGCCGCCGCCGCCGCCGCTGTCCTCGAGGACGGGACGCTGAAAGACAGCTTGTTTCCACCAAGCGCAGATCCGCTGGAGACCCGGATCGCCGCCTTCGTGGACGCCTTCGGAACTTCAGCGTTCCGCCGCCCCCTGAGTGAGACGGAGCGCGCCGCCTACATCACGCGATTTAGCGAGGCGTCGGCGTACTACCCCGACACCGACCCCACCGACGCCGGCATCGCCTTCACTATCGACTCGATGCTGCAGTCCCCGTTCTTTGTGTACCGTATCGAGCAAAGCGAGCAGGTCGTCGACGACTCCATCCCGCTCGACGACTACGAGATCGCGTCGCGCATGTCCTACTTTTTGCTCGACTCCATGCCGGATCCCGCCCTCTTCGCGAGGGCCGAGGCTGGTGAGCTGTCCGACCCCGCTGTTCGCAGGCAGGAGACCCAGCGACTGCTCGCTACCACGCGTGGCGCAGACACGATGCTGTCCTTCCACGACCTGCTGCTTAAGTTCGAGTCTTTTGAAGCTGTGAACCCTTCCCCCGCCTTCTTCCCAGACGTCTCCCCGTCGCTGGGCGTCGACGCACGCACGGAGGCGGAGCTGTTTATTCGCGAGCTTATCCACGCGGACAAGGGCAGCCTTAAAGATCTGCTGACATCTACAGAGAGCTACGTCAATGCCGGGCTGGCGGAGATCTATGGCCTCGCCGGGACCTTCTCCGAGACAGAATTTGAGCGGGTGCAGCTTGATCCCGAGCGACGGCTCGGATTGTTCACCCGGACGGGTTACCTCGCACACAACGCGTCGTCGGTGAACCCAGACCCGATCCATCGCGGCGTGTTTTTGGCGACCAAGATGAGCTGCCTCGGCATCTCTGCCCCCCCTGACGACATCACGCCGGTCCCCCCTCAAGCGGACGACAAAACCAATCGCGAGATGGTGGAGGCCCACACCGAGGATCCCGAGACGGTCTGCGTGCAGTGCCACAAGCCGCTGATCAACCCCTACGGGTTCCCGTTCGAGAACTACGACGCCATCGGCGCCTGGCGTGACACGGACAACGGCAAGCCCGTCGACGCTGCGACAGAGCCGTTCATCGGAGGAGAAAAAGTCCCCGTCGCGAACGCGAACGAGTTGATGGCGACCATGGCGGAGGCCTCCGATGTACACCGTTGCTACCTGAAGCATTGGATAGAATACGCCTACGGGCGCAACGCCACGGAGTACGACACCCCAACCTACGACATGCTCGGGGACGCGTCTCGCAGCGACGACCTCGCCGTGGAGACCGTGCTGGTCGAGCTCGTCGCCTCTCCCATCTTTGTCTCTCGCGCCGCGGAGGAACTCCAGTGACCACCAACAGACGAAACTTTTTGCGAGGCGTGGGCGGTTTCTCGCTCGCGCTCCCCCTGCTCGAGGGACTCCGGCCCAACACCGCCAAGGCCCGTGACCCCGACGTGCCCCCATTCGCCATCTTCATCCGCCAGGCGAACGGCGTCGCGTGTGCCCAGAGCACCGATGAAATTGGCGAAGAACCGGAGCGATTTTGGCCCACGACAATGGGGCCGCTCACCAGCGCGACCGTAGCAGGGCGCGCCCTCGACGAGCTCACCGAGCATTTCCCCCGCTTGCTCGTGGTCAAGGGCGTCAACGGGACGAATTTCGAATACGGAGATGGCCACGCGCGCGGAGCATTTCAAGGGCTGACCGGGCGCGGACCCACGCAGCCCAACCAGGGCGGTGATTCCGAGGCCTCCGGCGAGTCCCTCGACCACCGCATCGGCAGGGAGCTGAACCCGGAGGGCCGTGACTCGCTGTTCTTGTACACCGGGCGCAACTCGGGATGGCTCGGTGGCGCGTGTATTTCGTACCGCGACGCGGGGGTTCGCCGCGCGCCGCTCCACGATCCTGCGCTCGTCTACCAGCAGATCATGGGGCTGTCGGGAGATCAGTTCGCGGAGCTCGCCGCACGCCAACAAAGCGTGAACGACCTCGTTCGCGACCAGTTTGCGTCGCTGCTCGCGAACCCCAAGCTCTCCTCCAACGACCAACAGCGGCTCACGCTGCACTTTGAGGCCATCCGCGATCTCGAAGCGGGGTTGATGTGTACGCTGGGCGAGCAAGAGTTGATGGCGCTCGAAGGCCTGACTGGACAGCACAACAGCACCGACGGGGATGAGGTGTTGGCCGCGGGGCGCGTGCACCTCGATCTCGCGGCGCTCGCTGTGGCCTGTGGATACACCCGCTCCGTCGCCCTGCAGGTCGGCAACGGAAACGACGGGGACACCAACTACCGGGATCCCGACACCAACCTCCCCATGGAGAACTTCCACTACATAAGCCATCGGCGGCTCTCGCACGACAGCGAGGGCTCAGTCATCCCGGGCTCCGACCTGCTCCACCACAAAATCGACCGTCAGTTCGCGCAGCTGTTCAAGCATCTGGTCGATCGACTCGCCGGCATCGACACGCCCAACGGGGGCAAGCTCGTCGATTGCGGCGTCAGCGTCTGGTACAACGATCTTGGGAACGGCCCGGGTCATCACCCCAACTCCACCCCCTATATTGTGGCGGGTGGCGCCAATGGTTTCTTGAAGCAAGGAGAGGCCATCGAGGTCCAAAACACCCCCTGGGTCGGTAACCACGCCATGATGCTCAACACCCTCGGCAGCGCGGTCGGTCTGCGCAAGACCGGCGGCGGCTTCCTCGATGACTTTGGGGACCCCGCATCGGGCACAGGCCTGATGACCGAGCTCCTCGCGTAGGCTCAGGGCGGGGGCGCTTGGTCTGCCGGAACCCCTACCCGGGCGTACACCGTCACCTCTCCCATCCCGTCGACGCGCTCATAGCGCTCTTGGTGCTCTGCGCCTCCTCGTCTTCATCGTTGTGTCCTCGGTTGCGACCGCGGTTGTTGGGGGTAGGGTTGGGGTTGGGGTTTGACAACGCCGCGGGAGTGACGGGAGTCGGAGGCAAGTCGGGCATGAGCATGACGCTCCTGTCGACGGTGCTCGACGAGAACATCCCGTTCGACTGACGGCTCCCCTCAGACGTCACGCTCACTGAGAAGTCTTCGTCGTCGTCATCATTGGCCTTGTTTTCACAGGTACCGTCGTTACCATCCTTGACGGTGAGGACGACGTTGCCATCCCCTCCCACACTCCTTATCCCAACGCTTCTGCCTAGGCTGCTGAACAGAGACGCTGA
>CALKDV010000115.1 GCA_938084085.1 uncultured Nannocystaceae bacterium | reverse complement strand
GCGATCTTGGGGATGACAAAATCGGTCGCCCAAGAACTCGCGGGGCGAGGCATCACCGTCAACGCGATCACCCCCGGGTTCATAGAGACCGACATGACTGACGCCGCGCTTCAAGACGACGCCCGGAAGGCGTTGCTCGCTCAGATTCCTCTCGGGCGGATCGGCCTGCCTCAAGAAGTCGCAGAGGCGGTGGCGTTCCTCGCTTCCCCGGCCGCGTCCTACATCACGGGTCACGTCCTCCGCGTCAACGGAGGGCTCCACCTGTGAGCCGGGAGGGGGCTAACAGCTACGCTGGACGCCCCCTTTGACCGCAGATAGAATCCTGTTCAAACTTGTCACCCACGTTCAAAAAAGGACTACCCAAATCATGTCAGCAGAGGTTGAATCCCAAATCATCGAAATCATTTGCGAGCAGCTCGACGTCGAGGCTTCGGACGTCGACACGTCCAAGAGCTTTATGGACGATCTAGGGGCGGACTCGCTCGCCATTGTTGAGCTTGTTCTCGCGCTCGAGGAGAAGTTCGACGTCAAGATCCCCGACGACGAAGTCGATGGACTGCAGACGGTGGGACACGCCGTCTCTTACATCACCCAGCGGCTCGGATAGCTCGAGCAGCAGCGTCCACGCGGTCCCGCTCGGAGCGCGTGGACGGGTGCGTCTTTCGCTCGTTGAGAGGCGCGAGGTTCAGGAGCAACAAACATGACACGACGACGAATCGCAGTAACCGGGACAGGGGTCATTAGTCCCCTCGGCTTGACGATGAATGAGACCTGGAGCGGCCTGATGGAGGGGCGCTCGGGGATCGGTCCGATTACTCGCTTTGACACGACGGACTTCGGGACCACCATCGCCGGGGAAGTCAGAGACTTTGATCCGACCGTCTACTTCTCCAAGAAGTATGTGCGCCAGATGGATCTCTTTATCCAGTATGCGGTGGCGTGTTCGTTCCAGGCGCTCGAGAGCGCGGGGTTGAGCGACGAGGCGTCGCGCCCGGATCCCGAGCGCTGCGGCGTCTTTGTGGGGGCGGGTCTCGGCGGAATCATCACGATCGAGAAGACACACGACTCGCTGCGCGCGAAGGGCCCTCGGCGCGGTGTGAGCCCCTACTTTGTCCCGGCGATCATCGTCAACCTGGCCGCCGGCCAGATCTCACTGTTTCATGGGCTCAAGGGACCGAACTTTAGCCACACCTCCGCCTGCTCGACCGGGGCCCACTCTGTGGGCGAGGCGGCGCGGACCATCGAGCGCGGCGACGCGGATCTGATGATCGCAGGTGGCACCGAGGCGACCATCTCTCCACTTGGCGTCGGCGGTTTTAACGCAGCGCGGGCGTTGAGCACTCGCAACGACGATCCTGCCGGAGCGTCGCGACCCTTTTCCAAGGATCGCGACGGTTTCGTCATGGGTGAAGGCTGCGGCGTGATGGTGCTCGAAGGTTGGGATACGGCGAAGGCGCGCGGGGCGAATATCATCGCCGAGTTGGTTGGCTACGCTGCCAACGCGGACGCCCATCACATCACGGCGCCGTCCCCCAACGGCGAGGGCGCCCAACGATGCATGAAGCTGGCGCTCAAGGACGCAGGCATCGAACCATCACAGGTGGGGTACATCAACGCGCACGGCACCTCAACCCTGGCCGACACCATTGAGACCCGCGCCATCAAGGGGGTCTTTGGGGCTCACGCCGAGTCCGGCCTCGCTGTGTCGTCTACAAAATCCATGCACGGACACCTGCTCGGAGCGGCCGGAGGCATCGAAGCGGCCATCTGCTGCGAAGCGCTCCGCCTGGGCAGGTTGCCTCCGACGATCAACCTGCACGATCCGGATCCCGAGTGCGATCTCGACTACGTGGCCAACACGGCCCGAGACGCTGATGTTGAGTACGCGCTGTCGAACAGCTTCGGCTTCGGGGGTACCAACGCGAGCCTCGTCTTTCGCCGCGCGTAGCCGACAGGCGATCTCCGGCTCAGGCCAATGGAGGGGGTATTGAGGTCTCGCGGGACCGAACCGCCCCGCTGAAGTCGCTCGGGGTCGGGTATACTGTCGCGGTATGTCTGTCACCGAGGTATTCATCGGTAGCGATCATGGCGGAGTCACGCTGCGTGAACTGCTCGTGACGCATATGGAGGGGCGCGGGATCCTCGTGCGTGCGAGGCTCGGTCCCGAGACGGCCGGCGACTCTGTGGACTATCCAGACGTCGCGCGTGCGCTGTGTGCGGCTGTATTGGCCGCGGAGGGTAGCGCCGGGATCCTGGTGTGCGGTACGGGGCAGGGGATGGCGATCAGCGCCAACAAGGTGAGAGGGATTCGCGCCGGCGCGGCGAGCGACCCGTTCAGCGCCCGGATGCTGCGCGCCCACAACGACGCGAATGTGCTGTGTCTTGGAGAGCGCGTCCTCGGGAGCGAACTCGCGAAGGTGGTCTTCGATGCGTTCATCGACGCGGATTTTGAGGGAGGTCGACACGCCCGCAGGGTGGCGAAAATCGACAACGAGGGGTCGGAGGCCTAGCCGATGCGATGCCCTGTCTGCGACTCGCGCAACACTCGGGTGTTGGATTCACGCGAGTCAAAGGACGCGGGCATTCGACGTCGCCGATCGTGCAGCGAGTGCGGTCACCGCTTCTCGACGAAGGAGCGGATCGAAGAGACGCTCCCGAGTGTGATGAAGCGCGACGGGTCGCGGCAGTCCTTTGACCGAAAAAAATTGTCGCGAGGCATTCAACTCGCGTGCAGAAAGCGCCCCGTCTCCGACGAGGAGATTGAACACGTCGTCCAGGCCATTGAGCGTTGGGCGGGCACCCGCGGGGATCGAGATGTGCCCGCGGATCACGTGGGCGAGCGGGTCATGCATCATCTACATGAACTCGACCCTGTGGCCTACGTCCGCTTTGTGTCTGTGTATCAGAGCTTCGAGTCCGTGGAGGAATTCGAAGCGTTGCTCCGTGAGATGGAGAAGGCAGAGCGGGTCAATGTGGAGGGGCAGCGCACCCTGTTTGACTCGACCCCGGGCAAGTCAGGAGAAAAAAAAGCTCCGCCGTCGACGAAGGCGAAGACCTACGAGGTGAAGTGAACCGTCTGAAACGCTCGGAAGTTGAATCGTGCGTGATGCGGGCGGCGTTGCAGGCGGCGCGGCGTCGACGAGGAGCGGGGCGCGTAGGAGCAGGAGAGGGTGCCGCGGTCGGGTCGACACGGGGAATCGACGGGGCAGCTCGACACGGTGTGCACGGCGACGCCGTCGGTAAGGTGTTGGCGCGGGTAGGCTCGAACGGCAGTGGACGCGCCCGTGGGCGCACGCTGGCGGTGACCTACGCCACCGACGAGTTGCTGCACCACCTCCCCGCCTGCGTGGTGTCGGGAGTTGAGCGCCTTTGCGTAGGCGCGGGCCCGCTCTCTGCGCGCGCA
>CALKDV010000114.1 GCA_938084085.1 uncultured Nannocystaceae bacterium | reverse complement strand
TGGCGGCACCATGAATCTGCGGCGCAGTCCGCGTTGGTGTCGCACAAATTGTCGTAGCAAGTGCCGGAGATGATCTCGTCGTCACATCCAAACTCGACAGACGCGACAAGCTTCGACAAGAACAACGGGCAGGGCTGGTTTGGCTGGCAGTTGGGCTCGGTATAAAAGTTCACGCGGGTGATGAAGCCGCTCGCGAAGCACGCGGAGACAACCTCGACGCTCGAGTTGATCGCGACGATGGACGAACCGCCCGTGTCGTACGCACCGAGACAGTCGGAGACTTCCTGCTTTGCTTTCGCTTTGTAGTAACCGTCGGGCTTGGCCGAAGCGGTCGAGACGGGTGCCATCAAGGAGAGCGCGATGGCGCCACAAAAAATCGAAGAGAGCTTGTTCATATCTGTTCCAACGCTTTCAATCGCCCTGTCTACAGAAGGCGACAATGTGAGACGATGTACTGAAATTCCGCCCCATCTTGAACCGTCTGGTATAGATTCCCGTCGGCCGGCTGGGTTTTGAGGCTCGAACTCGCCCCCAAAGTCCCGATACGTCGGTCCAGAACGTCGTTTGGAAGATCGCGTGAGATCCGCTCACCGGCGTCCGCATGACCGCCCACTGTGTCGTTTCATCGGGGTCTCACGACACGGCTGCCAGCCGTTTGTGGCTCGGCCGGCAGACTATGGCTCATCGCGCGCGTCCGTCGACCGCGCGCGTCCAAGCGCCAAATTGGTCGATATTTGCCGTCACGGCTACGATCTTGCCTCGGAGTTCCCCCATGAAAACTTGTCACGCTTGTCAGCGCCACATTTCTCAATCCATCACTCGCTGTCCGTTTTGTGCGAGCCGTATGGGCACCCCCGCGCCCACATGCAGCCTCATGCTGGCGCTTTGTTTGGGCGCCGCGAGCACCGGCTGTGCCGATCGAAACCTCGGCGGCAGCGACGGTTCCGAGGTTGGTACCTCCGATTCCTCGACGACCCAAACAGCCGACACCGTGGGCGACGATCTTGGGACTGAGGAAGACAGCGCGTCGAGCGATGCGTCGAGCAACTCGGCGACCTACACCTACTCGTCCTCGGCGGCCTACGGCGGGAGTTGGAGCGCGAGCTACACGTGGAGTGAATCCGATACCGTCACTGACTCTACTGACACGGGAACCACCGACTCGGGCACCACCGACACGGGGGACACGGGAACCACGGACACGGGCACCACCGGCGACACCGGCACCACCGGCACCACCGGCACCACCGGCGACACCGGCACCACCGGCGACACCGGCACCACAGGCTAGACAAACAGCGTTCATGCGAGTCTCGAATCTGCGGGTTGAGAGTTGGTCTCCAACCGCTATCGTTGAACGATGAAAACTTGCCAGCGTTGTCGTAGGCACCTCGCATCCTCATCGCGGGACTGTCCATTTTGCGGCGTCCACCTCGGTGTGCCCGCGCCGCATCCGCTCTGGCTGGTTGTGGGGCTGGCCACAGCTGCGTGCGTGGGGAAAGAAAGCGACACGCTCTCTTCCTCGTCGACGACCGGGATGGAGGGCGAATCCTCCGCCGGCACGTCGACGGAGGGAGAGGCGACCAGCGCAGGGGAAACATCTGGAGAAACCTCCACCTCATCCTCCGAGAGTTCGAGCAGCTCCTCCACAACCGAGACCTCCTCGGACAGTGGCGCTTTCTACGGCGCGCCCTCGATCCATGGCGCCTTCGAACAGCAAAACGAAGGGTCGCACGTGGGGAACGAGGCGGCCTCCGCAATGGTGGACCCGGATGCGGTCGACGGCGACGGGAGTCGCATCCACGACGGCACCACCTCCGGCTGAGTTGCGCGCGAATGGAGATACCCTTCGCGCGTGCAAATCGGCGGTCTTCGAACTCGACATGCCGCGAGACATGCCGTGGTAGGCTGCATCCATGAAACGCTGCCATCGATGCCATCGACACACCCGAGCTTTGGCCATCGAGTGCCCTTTTTGTGGTGCAAAGGCGGGCTTGCTGGCTCCGTTGCCGTTCCTGGTCGCGCTTGGTTTCGCGACCGCGGGATGCGTCGACGACAAGGACGGGGGCGAGAGCGCGTCCGAGACATCGGGCAACACCGAGACCACCGACGGTGAGGGCACCACGGGCGGCGAAGGCACCTCTGGCGGTGAGGGCACCTCTGAAAGCTCGGGCACCGGCGACCCCACTGACACCTACACTGGCGGTTCCGATTATGGAGGGGCCAGCTACACCTACTCGGGCGGCAGCGACTACGGCGGCGCGACCTATACGGGGGCGGATACAGGGGAGGGAACCTCGTTCACCGGGGACGGCGACGGCGACGGCGACGGCGACGGCGACACCATCACCGGGGACGGCGACGGCGACACCGGCACCACCTCCGGCTAGCGAGCCCCCTCCCGCAAGATTCGCGACGCGTCGAATCCACCCTCTCTCGTAGCAAAGAGCCGCTCCTCCTTGGTATCGTTGGCCCATGGGGGAGTCTATTGTGTGTCGGCACTGTCATCGTCATCTCCGCAAAGCGACGGCGACGTGCCCGTTTTGCAGCGCCCGCCAGGGCCTCGATCCGACACGGTGGGTGCACACCTCCCTCGTCCTCGTCACCGTGGCTGCAGGCTTGGTGGGCTGCGTGGACCCCAAGGAAGATGGCGACGCGAGCACCACCTCCGACGCGAGCACCACCTCCGACGCGAGCACCGCCGGTACGGAGTCCATGGATGCGGGGACCACCGGTGCCGGCGACTCCTCCGACGACGCCTCTGATGACGGCATCACCACCTACACCGACGACTACAGCAGCAGCTACACCTACGGGGTGAGCGCGTACGGTGCCTCCTATACCGACGACTCCCCCGACTCGTCTGCGAGCATCTCCGACTCGAGCTTTACAGACTCCATGGAAGACACCGGCACCACCGACACCGGCACCACCGACACCGGCACCACCGACACCGGCACCACCGACGACGGGGGTACCACCGACACCGGCACCACCGACACCACCACCGGCTGAGCCGTCTCCAAGGCCACATCCCTGCACCCCAAGCCCCCGTTCGATCGGCGCCGAATCTTCCGCCGAACTTCCCAAAAATACCGCCACAACGCGCAGAGAACTGCCATGCCCCCCACGATCCTTTGCCAACAATGCCACCGGCACCTGTCCGTCGCGCACGAAGAGTGCCCGTTTTGCCAGGCGATCCAAGGAGTGGACGCCACGGCGGCCCTCACCCGATCCCTCGCGACCGCGGCGGTCGCGGCCGCCCTCGGGTTCTCCCTCAGCGCCTGCGTCACGGACAAGGACAACGACAACGACGACGACGACTATTCCGGGAGCTACGGCGAGGGCGACTACGGCGGCTCTTCGCCGCCCACGGACTCCGAGTCGTGGGGTGCCTCCACGACCACCGACACCAGCACCACCGACACCGGCACCACCAACACCGGCGACGAGTGTGGCGACACCTCGGGCACCGACACAGGCACCGGCACCGACACCTCGGGCGACGGCTGCGACACCAGCGGCGACGGAGACGGCGACGGCGACGGCGACGGC
>CALKDV010000113.1 GCA_938084085.1 uncultured Nannocystaceae bacterium | reverse complement strand
GGCGTCAACGGTGTTACGCTGGTGACGATGGAAGAAGATTTGGCGTGTGTCTTTTGCCGGATCATCAGGGGCGAACTCCCCTCGCATCAGGTGTTTGAGAACGAACACTGCGTGGCGTTTCTCGACGTGAATCCCGTGGCGGATGGCCACGTGATGGTGGTGCCGCGCCATCACTGCGGGGAGCTCGAGGTGCTGCCTCGGGAGAGCTACGCAGGGGTCATGGAGGGAATTGTCCGAGTGTCGGGGGGTCTGCGCAGCTCGCTGGGCGCGACGGCGACGACCGTGGGTGTCAACAACGGACCGGATGCGGGTCAAGTTGTCCCGCACGTGCACGTGCATATCTTCCCAAGGACGGCGGAGGACGGCGGCGGCAGCCTTCACGCTGTGCTCCGCGCGAGGACCGAGCGCACTCTCGGAGAGGTAGCTCGCGGCCTGCAGGCCGCGATAGGCACGCAGACAACGGGGGCCTAGCGCGGGATCGCGCCCGGTGGTGTTCGTGAAAATCGCGACGTGGTACCTTCGCGACATGCGTAGGTTATTGGTCTTGTCCGGTCTTTTTGGTGGTCTCGCCGCAGGCGGTGCGGCGTGTGAAAGTGAGGCTCAGTGCACGCCTGGAAAGGTCGAGGCGTGTTTTTGCCCGGGCGGTGAGGTCGGCGGGCAAGCGTGCAACGCCGCGGGCTCAGGATACGAAGACTGTCAATGTCCAGGCGACACCACCGGTGATGGTGATGGCGATGGCGATGGGGATGGCGATGGGGACGCCAGCACGAGCGGTGACGGAGACCCGACCACGGGAGACCCGACCACGGGAGACCCGACCACGGGGGACCCGACCACGGGGGACCCGACCACGGGAGACCCGACCACCTCCGGAGACGGGGATGGAGACGGCGACATTGAACTGCGCAACGACAGCTTCACCGGAAACGGCCAGGCGACCTTCCAAGGCGGCTTCGTGGTCAATGAGTGTTGGGGATCCATCTACGAGGTCCCCGCAGAGGTGACGAGCTTCGGGCTGTCGCGGGCCATCGCCCTCGTGGGTGGAGAGAGCATCAACGCGGCTTTCGATGTCTTCGTCTACGGCTTGGCCGAGAACGCGACGAACCCACAAAATGGGGTGCAGCTGTTCCAGGAGAGCTTTGATCTCGTAGGGTCGGACACCGCGTACAACGAGGTGCCGATCAACCTCGACGGGCCGTTCTCGTACCCGCGTGTCGGCCTCATGTTCTGCCATCTCGTCCACGACGGATACCCGTCGATCTCGCGTGACGGTGACGGCTACGTCGCCGGTGGTAACTTCATCAAGGCGGAGGGGCTCGGGTGGGTCGAGGCCTTCACCCTGGGCGTCGCGGGCGATTGGATCAGTCGCCTCGTGATCACCCCGCAATGATCAAAATGAGCGCGGGCACGGGCACGGGAACTTGGAGCGTGCTGC
Organism: uncultured Nannocystaceae bacterium; assembly: GCA_938084085.1. GTDB lineage: Bacteria > Myxococcota_A > Polyangia > Nannocystales > Nannocystaceae > JAAZXR01. The sequence goes on along the minus strand of CALKDV010000113.1, from coordinate 4,096 downwards.
TCGCCTGCGGCCGTGGGACGTGGCGCCCACGATGACGTCCGATGCGGAGGACCTGCGCGCGCAGCACATCCGTCGGATGTCATGGATGCCGCGGCTGTATTTCGCCGCGAAGCCAGAGATCGCCGCGTGGGCGGAGCCGTGGCAGCGAGAGGTGCACGCGCGGGCGCGGAGGTTCGAGCAGGTGCGGTTGAGTGAGACGTGTTTTGTAGCGCCGTGCGCCCGGCTGTTCGCGGAGCCTCATCGAGAGATAGAGATCGGCCCGCTCGCGAGTGTCGCGGCGGAGTGCACGCTGCATGGACCGCTGCGCGTGGGCGCCGAGTCCTCCCTCAATCCACGCGTTGTGATCGATGCTGGGAGTCAGGGCGTGGTGATCGGGGAGGGGACCCGCGTGGCCACAGGGGTCCACATCTTCGGTTGGAACCATGGGACCGCGGCGGGGCTCCCGATTCGGGCCCAGCCGGTCACCTCTCGAGGCGTTCGGATTGGGGACGATGTGTGGATCGGCGCGGGGGTGGGTATCTGCGATGGCGTCACCATCGGCGACGGCGCGATCATCGGTCTGCATGCGGTGGTGACCCGCGACGTGGCCGCAGGCGCGGTCGTCGCTGGAAACCCTGCTCGGAAAATTCGCGAGCGTGGGTGACGTAGGCAACGGTTGGTCCCTCGGATCGTTGGATGTGTCAGCGGAGGAGGTGCGTTCCAATGTATGATGGAGCCACGTGGAACTCGCCAGACTCGGGAGATGGCTCGACAGGGTCGCGTACCATCCGCTGACGTCGGTGGACACGCGCTGGCTGGCGGTCGCTCGGGTGATGATCGCGGGTATCTTCCTGGTTGATTTGGCGACCCGCGCGTACCTGAGCCCCCTGCTCACGTCCAAGCCGTCGCCCCTAAGCGACGCGGTCGGGCGGACATTCGCGATGACTTCGCTCCCCTCGGTGGCGCTTGGCATCGACTCGGCCGCAGGTATGCAGGCGTACTTCGGGTGCGCTGCGTTGGCGGGGTTCTTGTTCCTCCTCGGATTCGTGACCAAACCCGCGGGGGTCGCGCTGCTCGTCTTACAGATGGGACTCGTGTTTCGACACCCTGCAGCGATCGACGCGGCGGGTTGCTTTGGGCTCGCAGCGCTCGCGTGGGTGTTGGTGTCGCCGTGCGGGATGCGGGGTTCCGTGGACGCGTGGACGGCTGGACGCGCGGGGCGATGGGGCCCGAGCAGGGTGCAGACGACGTGGGCGTGGGTGGCCCCCGTGGGGATCCTGGCCTGTTGTTTGACGTCGGGGCGGTTGGACGAGGCGATACGACTCCCCTTCGGTGACGGCGCGTCCATCGGCGTGGCCGTGCGGGAGGGGATCGAACTCTCGGTGCTGGGAGACGCGGCGCTGTTGTGGAGCGAGTCACAAATCTACTCGTTGTCTGGAGTCTTGCACGGCCTCGCGCTCGTGGGGGCGGTGTCATTGTTTTGCCCGTGGCAGGTGGGGATCGTGCGCAAGGTCGGGGGGGCTTTGCTTTTGGTGAGCGCGCTCGTCTCCTCCTTGGTCGTCCCGACCTGTGTGATGTGGTGGACGATGATCGCGGTGGTCGCGGGGTTGCAACACGGAGGGGAAGACCCGGCGAAGGAGCGCTCGCGTGCGCCCCGTGATTCCGTGACAGAGCGGCGCGCTCGCCTCTTGGTCCGCGAGTGTGCAGGGCTCGCGCTTACGCTGGGTCTCGTCGCGATGATGGTGGGCGCGGCCGCAGGGCAGCGCGCGCCGGTTGATTCAAGGTCGCCACCGCAGCGATGGACGAGCCAAGAGGATGCGCAGCGGGGCGCGCTCCTTCGCGTGGATCGCTCGGCTCGGCTGGTGTCTGTCGCCGTTGGGCCTTGGCCCCACCTGGAGGTTGTGACCGCGCGCGTGTCTTTGTTCGGCACGACCGCCGCGGGGGTACGGCATCGGTGGCGCGACGCGGCGTGGCAGGAATTGGACGAGGGAAAACGCGAACAGCCCGCGCCCCCGACCGCGGGGTTGGTCGAACCGATCGGGCTTCGGGGACGGCGCGAGCAGACCGCGCTGGCGCGGCTTTATGAGCACCTGTACACCTACGGCGCGATCGAACTCGAACGGATGGTGTGGAGCGGACAGGATCGAGGATCGAGCTGCGAGGGTGGGGTGCAGGACGCGACGTGCATTGAGACTATCGAGCTGCGCGAATATCGTCGGACAAAGAGCACGTCACTCGAGCTAGGAGACGGTCGTGTGGTGTACACGGGGACCCGTGACTCCCCGGAGCGGGTCGCGTTAGTCCCGAGGGAGGACCTCGCACGATGACCCGCGACGCGACGCCGTCCGGGGAGACCTCCGCTGCACGAAGGGCCGCGGGGCTCGACCCGCGCGCGCTGGCGCTGATGCGTGTGGGGTTGGCGGTGTGGCTGTTGCTCGATCTGCTCCGTCGCTGCGGGGAGTGGGAGTGGCTGTACGGCCCCCGCGCCCTCCCGTCTCCGAGTTCGGCGCTCTTGCTGTCCGCGGCGGACACCCTCGACGTCTCGGCCGCCACGGCCATCCCCGTCCCCCCGGTGGGGCTCCTCTTGGGGCTGCACGAGGGGGGCGATGTGACGGTCTTCGTGGGGGCGCTAGCGGTGAGCTACCTCTGCATTGGTCTCGGGATCTTCTATCGCGGGGCGATGGTCGTCGCGCTGCTCGGGGCCTGCGCGTTCGCGGCGAGGCAGCCGTTGATGCTGAGCGTCCTCGATGGCGCGGTGATTTGGTGGATGGTCTTGTTGTGGACCATGCCCCTCGATGCGCGGTGGGCCCTCGGCGGGGCGGGTCCTGAGCGCAGGGGCGCGCTGTGGGAGAAAAGGAGCGTGGTGACCTTTAATGCGCTCATCGTGGGGAGTTTGTTGGTTCAGGCCCTGGTGTTGTTTGGCGTGTTCGGGTCCGCGTCTTGGCACGTGGGGGGGGAGCTTGAGGGCGGCGATACTTTGTTGCGCGTCGTGCTGGGGGGCGCGCTGTGTTTGTCGGCCATCGCCTGGACTGGCTGGACCGGCGTTCGGTGGGCGCGATCTGTGGGCTCGCTCGTGTGGATGATGGTGGTGCTCGTGTGCGGGGTCGACGGCGGGCATGGCTCGTGGATCGGCTGGATGTTGGTGTTGGCGCTGGCGGGGCTCGACCCGGCCGTCTTCGCGCGTCTCCCGAGTCCTCTCCGGGGAGACCCGGCGCCGCACGGAGACGCCTGCGCGCTCGAATCGCCGGCCCGATGGCAGGTGTGGGCGAGCGTCGCCGTGTTCGGATCGGTCGTGGCCGGGAGCGTCCTCGGGCTCGTGGGCTACGAGGGGCACGGGGCAGACGGCCTCTTCGCGCCGCGGATGTGGACGCCGATGGAGACGATGGAGACGGATGCGCCCGGGAGGATGGCGCCGCGAGGTGAGGACTCGGGGGAGGCGAGCGCGTGGCAGCGCTGGAGTTTTGTGATGTGGCGTGGTGCCTGGGTAGCTCCCGCGCAGGCGAGGCAAACCGCCGCCGAGGCGCTGTGCGTGGAGGCCGTCGGTCTCTCCACCGAGGGCGTTGAGATCGATCTGTTCGCGCCCGCGCTTGAGGCCCGAGAGGAGACGACGGACGCTGGATGCGCGAGCGACGATTCGTGGTCCGCGACGGATCGACTGCGGCGTCACCCGTGGGCTCGGCGAGCGCTCTTGACAGACCTCGCACGGCGCGCCTGGACAGGGTCCGAGGGTGTCCCAGACATGACGACCGTCGAGCTTCGCGTCTTCGGTCCGGGAGACGCGAAATCAGTGGGCGAGCTGCTCTATTCCCTCTCGCGCCCCCCGGAGGGCGCCGCGGTGGGGGACTTTCGTTGAGCGGTTGACGCGGTGGCGCTAGCTGTCGTCGCGCGAACGAGGATCAAAATCCCCGCGTCGAAGGGCGGCGAAGTACTCCTTTGCCATCTCGCGGACGCGCCCCGACAGCAACAACAACGCGATGGTGTTGGGAATCACCAAGAGCCCCACCATGGCGTCTGAGAAGCTGATGACAACGCCCAGACTCTGGGTGGCGCCGACGTAGGCGAGGGACACGAAAAGGATCCGGTAGGGGCGGACGCCTCGGTTCCCTACCAGATACAC
>CALKDV010000112.1 GCA_938084085.1 uncultured Nannocystaceae bacterium | reverse complement strand
CAAGGTTCGAGCGCGCCCACGGGCTGCGCGGGGAGGGCGTGGGCGATGGAGTAGTGGGCGAGGATCCTCCAGGAGTCGAAGGCGGGGCCGAACCATCGCGTCAGCTGTGCTCGGGCGTCGGTGAGCAGGCGCTCAGGATCGGGGTAGAGCCCGAGGCAGGTCACGCTCACGAGGGCGCGCCCGGGGGGGGCTACGTGTGGGCTCACCTCGGAGGGGACGTGCAGGTTGTTGACGGGGCCGGGATCTGTGCCCCGCAGGTGCAAGATGGCGCCTGAGGCGGGGGGCGCTGGCGCGTCAAAGTACACGTTGGTGACGGAACGCTCTGCCCGCGGTTGGAGCGAGGGCACAAGCGCGGCGGCGGCGGGGTGTTGACACCCCACAAACACCGCGTCGGCCGCGTGGGTGGAGCCGTCCGAGAGCGTCACTCCCTTGGCGTGGACCCGGGCGACCGGGGCGTCGCACTGGACGGTCTGCGGCAGCAGCCCAGCCGCGAGATGCTGGGAGATCATGCCCATGCCCTTTGCGGGCACCACGGCCTCGTCCATCGAGAACATACGGAAGACAAACTCAAAGAAACGACTGGAGGTGCCGAGGTCGGGCTCCAAGAAGATTCCTCCGAGGAACGGTCGAAAGAACGTCTGCACAAAGTGTGGGGTGAATCCCAACTCCCGCAAAAGCTCCCGGGTGGGCATGTCGGGGCGATGGGCCGCGGCGTAGGGGCCGCCCCGCGACACCATGTGACGCAAACGAAGAATCGCGAGCTTGTCGCCCAACGAGGAGCAACGGGCGCGGAGCGTGGGCCAAAGCGATCGTGGATCGCGGAGGGGATCGCCGAGGTGTTCAAACCGGTCGTGATGCCACACGCGGGCCCCGGCCTGAAACGACCGCAGGTCCAGCGCCTCAAGGTCCAGGTGTCGCCCGATCTCCGGGTAGCCCCGCAGGAGAATTTGAAACCCCCGATCGAGGATAAAACCCTCGCGTCGATCGCTGCGCACCCTCCCGCCCACATCGTCGCTGGCCTCGAATACCTTCACAGTGACCCCTGCGCGCTGGAGGACCCGGGCGCACACCAGCCCCGCGAGACCCGCGCCTACGATGACGGCGTTCGAGGTGGAGGGAGGGTGGTTCACGCCCGTGAAAGATAGCGCCGAACACGGAAAATGGGATCAGGCGGGCATGACATTCACGGGATTTCGACCAGACTTCCCCTATGAGACGCGCCAGACGCAGCGTGACCCATATCGCCGGCGCCGGGGCGCTTGTCCTGTCGTGCGCGTGCGCGTGCGCGGGGCCTGGAGATTCGACCCAGGAACGCGGCGGCGCAGTGGTGCCACAAAGTACGGCGTCGAGGCTCGATTCAACCCCGGCTCGAACGCGCGCGGAGCCGGGGACTCCACCACGCTGTCTAGGGATCGGTCCCGACGATCGTTGCGAGGTGGATGAACCCTTGAACACCACCGCTGCCGCGGTCAACGTGCTAGGCGAACCGCTCGCGGCGTGCGGCACCGATCCGATGACCGGATGGTTTCGAGACGGCTACTGCCGCACCGACGCGAGAGATGCGGGCGTGCACGTGGTGTGCGCCGAACTCACCGAAACATTCTTGGCGTTCACGGCCGCCCGGGGCAACGACCTCTCGACGCCGCGACCGCAGTTTGGGTTCCCGGGTCTGAACCCGGGGGACCGCTGGTGCCTGTGCGCCGCGCGATGGGACGAGGCGGCGCGCGCGGGGGCGGCACCGCCGGTGGTCCTGGAGGCCTCCCATACCAAGACGCTCCGCATCGTGGAGCTGCCGCGACTGCGTGCAGGCGCGGTCACGTCGACATCCGCTCTGTGACTCGCGCGAGCGGCCTCCCCATCAGACGACGTCTCCGACGCCCTCACGGAGGCGGGACACAAAAGCAGAGCTCGTCACAGATCCAATCTGGATCCACGCACAGGCAGCCGGTGGCTACCACGCAGCACTCGATGGTGCCCGGCGCGATGACGCCGCATGTCTGGCAGAGCCCTTGTTCGCATCCGACGAGGTAGAGGCCCCCGTCGAGGCACTGCGTCCCGCACTCGCCGCAATTGATCGGGTCGTTTTCAAGGTCGACGCACGCGTCGCTGTCCTCGCAGTAGGAGAGGTCGCCGCATCCATCGACGCAGGTACCCGTCTCACAGGTATTGGGGGAGCCGCAGTCGTTACCACAGGTGCCGCAGTTGTCGGGGTCGATGGAGAGGTCGACGCAGGCGTCGGTGGTTCCGCCGCAGTAGGTGAGGTCGCCACATTGATCGACGCAGGTGCCGCCTTCACAGGTGTTGGGGGAGCCGCAGTCATTGAAACATGCGCCACAATTGTCGGGATCCGAGTCGAGATCAACGCAGGTGTTGAAACACCATGCCTCGTCCGGGGTGCACTTGGGGGCACACTCTCCGGCGACGCAGGTGGTTTCGACGGTGCACACGTTGTCGCAGGCGCCGCAGTGGATGTTCGTCGTTTGGAGGTCGACACACTCGTCGTCACACATGGTCTCCAGTGGGCCGCATGGCCCAGGATCTCCGGTCGTCGATTCGTCACCCTGCGAGGACCCACCGTCGGCGCTCGATTCGGTGGCGCCAACGTCCGTGGTGTCCCCGTCCGCAGAGGTCTCCGTGTCGCTCGAGGCGGCCGTGGTTCCCGACACCGCCGCGGTGTCTCCCTCCTTTTTGTCGCAGGCGCCGCTCATGAGGGAGAGGAGCAACAAGGGGGGGAGAAAACGGAGAGAGGGGCGCATGGAGGCGATGAGCATCGTTCGTTAAGAGGGTGGGAACTACTAGACGCACGGTGAGGAGGTGCTCCAAGGGAGGTGAACTCTCCACCACAGAGAGGTC
>CALKDV010000111.1 GCA_938084085.1 uncultured Nannocystaceae bacterium | reverse complement strand
GGACGCGCGGCGTGCGAGACGCTGCGTGAGTTGCTGACCATGACCACCTCGACGCCGGCGGGGGCGCGTCTTCGCGTGAGTCCAGAGCTCGCGCGCGGTCTCTCATATTATACGGGACCGATCTTTGAGGTTGCGGTGAGCGATCTTCAAGGGAGTCTCGGCGGGGGAGGTCGCTACGACGGCCTCGTGGGGATGTTCGGGAAGCGCTCCGTGCCCGCCGTGGGATTCTCACTCGGGCTCGAGCGCATCCTCGTGGTGATGGAGGAGCGCGGGATGTATCCCGCGATTTCTTCGGGACCCGAGGTGATGCTTTGCTGGTTTGATGTGGACTCGAGCGATGTGCTCGCGTTGGCGTCGACGCTCCGTTCACGCGGGGTTCGTGTCGAGGTGTATCCCGAGTCGACCAAACTGAAGAAGCAGCTCGCGTACGCCGCGAGTGATGGGGTGGGCGCAGCCTTCGCCCTGATTCTCGGGCCAGACGAGCTAGATGCTCAGCAGCCGACGCTGCGCGATCTGACCACGGGCGCGCAGCGCTCGGCGGGGGTCGAAGAGCTCGCCTCGTTGATCACCCAAGGGGGGTTCTCGGCGTGAGCGCAGATGGTGTCGCGCGAGTCGCTCCACACGGCATGCGACCCGAGGGGGATGGACGGGACGGGGCGTTGCGCGGGCACGTTTTGGTGGTGGACGATGAGCGCAACATCCGACGTATTTTGAAGATGGTGCTCGAATCGGAGGGGGCGGATGTCTCCGAGGCGCGAAGCGCGACAGAGGCGCTTGAGCGCCTTGGGCGACCGGATGGTGAGGTCGACGTGGTCGTGATGGATGTGAAGATGCCTGGCATGTCTGGGATTGAGGCCTTGGAGCGCCTGGCGGCGGACGGCAAGTCAGATGTGCCCATCATCATGATCTCTGGCCACGCGACCGTCACAGACGCCGTGAAGGCGACGCGACTCGGCGCCTTCGACTTCTTCGAGAAGCCGCTCGCGCGTGAGCGGGTGATCATCTCGGTGCGCAACGCGTTGGAGCGCTCGCGAGCGGTGGCAGAGTTGACCAAACTGCGTCGCCAATGGGGGAGCGAGATTCTCGGGCGGTCGCCCGTAATGTTGCGGCTGTTGCAGCAGATTGAGAAGGTGGCGTCGTCCAAAGCGCGGGTGTTGATTCAAGGCGAGAGCGGCACGGGTAAAGAGCTCGTGGCGCGAGCGATTCACGAGGCCTCGGGTCGCAGTCACGCCAAGTTCGTCAAAATTAACTGCGCTGCGATTCCGAGTGAGCTCATTGAGAGTGAGCTCTTTGGTCACGAGCGGGGGGCGTTCACTGGGGCGAACGCTCGCAAACGAGGCCTGTTTGAGGTGGCAGACGGCGGGACCTTGCTGCTCGATGAGGTGGGAGATATGGACCTCAACGCGCAAGCGAAGGTGCTCCGCGTGATCCAGACGGGTGAGTTTATGCGGGTGGGTGGAGAGGCGTCGATCGAGGTGGACGTGCGGGTGATGGCGGCGACGCACCGCAACCTGCAAGAGTGCGTGCAGCGGCGGGAGTTTCGAGAGGACCTCTATTTTAGACTCGCGGTTGTCCCCCTCTGTGTGCCACCGCTGCGGGACCGTCGCACCGACGTGGCGGAGCTGGCTCTTCACTTCATCGACGAGGCGTGCCGTGAAAACGGCCTCGCGGGGCGCGAGATTTCCCCGCGGGCTCTCGCCGCGCTAGCCGAGTACGATTGGCCCGGGAATATTCGCGAGCTGCGCAACGTGATGGAGCGGATGGTTGTGTTGTGCGAGGGGAACCTCGACAGCGAGGACCTGCCAGACGAGATCGTCGCCGGTGGCCCGTCCCGCCACGGGGCGCTGCCGGGGCGCCTCGAGCTTACGGAGCAGCTCGCGGAGGTCATCGACGATCGAGACTCGTCGCTGCGAATCGTGCGAGAGGCGGTGGAGCGGGCCTTTATCGTGAAGCGGCTGGTCGAACATGGGTGGAACGTCTCGCGCGCGGCGGAGAGTCTCGGGCTAGAACGTACACACCTGCATCGGAAGATGCGGCTACTTCAAATTCAGCGGGGGATGCCGTGAGGGCGCGCCTCGTCGCGCGAGGGGGTGGAGGGCGCTTTGTGTTGGGAATGTGCGTGGCCGGGGTGGTCCTCGCTGGGGGCTGCGGTGACAAGAAGGCGGCACCAGAGATCTCTCTCGCCGATCTTGAGCCGACACCCGCGGCGGTTCATGTGTCGCAAGACGAGGAGGTGTTTCTCGCGGCGCTCTTTCCCCAGCAGCACCCGCAGATTAAAGTTTCGTACGGGCTTGAGGGCGCCGGCGGTATGACTGGATCTTTGGAGGTGTGGACCGCCGCCGGAGGACGCCGTCGAGAGGTACTCAGCGCGACAATTGGGAGCCCAGCGGCGAGCACCTTGTCCAAGGTGGAGGGGCTCACCATCCAGGGGCCGGGTAAAATCTTTCGCGGGACGGGGTCCGACGATCAGGGGACTCAAAGCTCTGCGCCGTTTCGCGGGTTGGCGGAGGCCTGGTCAAACTTGCCGGATTCGCGGCGGGCGAAGGCCCTCGAACACGTACGGGAGTGGCACGCGCTCCGCACCGAGGCCGTGACGAGCAAGCCCGGTGAGCAGCGGGAGATCGCTGGACACCTGTGTACCCAGACCCGTTTGGCTGGTCAGAGCATCTGCCTGTGGGAGCAAGAGGGGGTCGTGCTCGCGTACGAGAGTGAGGCGTTTACATTGATGGCGCTCCGGGTGGAGGTCGCGAACGCCGTCGAGCCTGCTCACTTTTCTGTCCCCGCGAACGAAGGCGTCGCAGCGGATCCGGTGAGTGACGAGGTGAAGGCGGAGACGACGGCGCTGCTCGCCGCCATCGAGGGGGGGGACATGGATACGCTCGCCCCGCTGCTGCACCCAGGATTTCGCTTCGCGGCCGGGGCTCCCGCGCCGTAGACATCTGGAAGTCGAAATCACGTCGCGAAGTGTCGTACCGTAGCAGTCACATGGAGACGCCCCGCTACAGGTCGTTCGAGGAGTTTTGGCCCTACTATGTCTCGGAGCACCGCGCGCGTGCCTGCAGGGGCTTGCACTACGTGGGGACCACTTTGGCCATCTGCAATCTCGCCGCGGCGTTGCTGTGGATGCAGCCACGTTTCCTCGCGACGGCGGCGTTGAGCGGCTACTTTTTCGCGTGGATCGGCCACTTCTTTATTGAGAAGAACCGACCAGCCACGTTCAGCTATCCGCTGTGGTCTCTGGTTGCAGACTTCAAAATGTTTGCCTTCGCGTGTGCCGGTAAAATGTCACACGAGGTCTCTCGGGTGTTGGCCGAGGAATCCAGCGCGTAGCCGTCGTTGTGTCGCGGCGCGCCTAGGTGGCGTAATCGACCCGCACGCGGCATCCATCCACGGAGGTCCCGTTGATGCGACGCACAGCCTCGTCCGCATGGGTGCGAGACGCGA
>CALKDV010000110.1 GCA_938084085.1 uncultured Nannocystaceae bacterium | reverse complement strand
CCGAGCACCTCATTATCAAGCAAGACAACCTGCACTTCGGAACCCGTGAGGGCACGCTCGACGATGATGCTCTCGTCGATGGCCATGGCCTGATCGATGGCGGCGTAGACGTCACGGGGGGACTCCACCCGCGACACGCCGATGCCGTGGGCGCCTCGCCGCGGCTTGATGATGCAGGGCCACCCGAGCATTCCGAGAGCGCGGGCGTCGGCGTCTTGACCCGACACGAGGTCGACGGAGGTGGGGACTGGGAGGTTGTGGAAGGCCAAGGCCTTCCGGGATCGCGACTTATCGAACGCGAGGCTGGCGGAGGATGCGTCAGGCCCATAGACGGGAATTCCGCGCATTTGGAGCGCCGCTTGAACCCCACCTTGGGTCCCGAGTCGGCCGTGGAGGCACAAAAATGCCGCATCGAGCGGACCTGCGCGAAGCGCGAGATCTAGGTTTTCGTCCACGTAGAGCATGCGAGGCCGGTGTCCGAGCGCGCTCAGGGCCTCCGCCACGGCGACGCCCGAGGCGAGGTCGCATCCGGAGGTGTCGATGCGAGTGCGCTGAAGGTCGCGGGACACCAAAATTCCAACCGTGAGGGAGTCCATAGGTTCAGTCAGTATCAGGGCTTGAAAAATGGGGCCAAATTCTCTGATAATTCACAGGCTGGCGACGCGATCTGAGATGCGGACGCGACGTCGGTCACCGGAGCCTTTTTCGCAGGCTACATGTTCGAACGAGCTGTGTTCGTGCGAGACGATTCGCCCGGTGCATCCCATAACTCCCAACGGAACAAGATACAGATGACCTTTCTCGAAGCTGCAATCGAGGTGCTGCGTGATGCACCCGAACCGCTCCACTACTCCGCGATCGCGAAGCAGGCTGTGGCGCGAAAACTACTCTCACATGTCGGGCGCGATCCTGAGGCCGCGATGCAAAAATGCCTGACGAGCGCCGTGCGTGCGGGGGATGAAGCCTTGCTCGCGCGATCAAAGCCCGCGCACTACCAGATCCGTGAGGGGGCAGATCTCCCCGCTCGCTCCACACCTCCGGCGGCAGAGATCGACGAGGCGCCCGCGCCACCAAAGCGCACGAAGCGAGCGCGACGGGGGAAGAGTCGGGATGAAGAGGCGGCCTCGCCGTCGGCCGAGTCGAAAAAAGAAGCACCTGAGGCGGTCGGGACTGAGGCCAACGCTGCGGCGGTGGAGTTCGAGGCTCCCGAGGGCTCCGGGCTCGAGGGGGTGACGGATGTGGCGCTCGTCATGGCCAACGCGATGTCGCGGTTGGCCGAGGCGCGTCCCGAGCTTAAGCAGGAATTCGAAGCGTCGCAGGCGCGAGCGCAGGGTGAGGGGCCCACGGTCGTCCACAAAGTGAAGGGACGGATCCGAAATGATCGGCAGCCGCGTGGTGGTGAGAACGAAGAGCGTGGAAACTCCAAGCGGAAACGTCGTCGCCGTCGGAAGTCTCGCAAGGCCGAGTGGGGGGCGACCGACGCCGAGCCACGGCAGGTGGGCGAGGCGGAGGGCGATTTGCTGGGCAAGGCTGCGGCTGCGCTTGAGGCCGCCGGCGCGCGCTCCGTTCACATTCGTCAACTCGCAGAGTCGCTCGCGAAGGAGGGGCTGCTCGGCGGGGACATCTCGGAGATCGAGCGGAGCGTCACCGCGGAGATCCTCTCCGACGTGCATCGGCACGGCGCCAACTCTCGATTCGTCGCGTGTGGAGAGGCCCGGTATGAGGCGCGAGGCGTGCGACTCCCGGCGGCGGCGTGGACCGCTGAGAGAGCGCTTCGCAGAGCGCAGGCGGAGGTGGCCAAGCAGACCGATCTGCAGCTACGCGCATGGCTGACCGGGCTCGGGCCTCGCGGGCTTGAGACCCTCGTTCGTATGTACCTCACGAGGGAGGGATACCGCGTGCGCTCGACCATGGTGCCAGCGCGAGGGATCTGTCGGATGCTGGTGGAAGATGGCGAAGGAGATGAAGAGCGTTACCTCGTGGTTGTCGCTCCCAAAAAGGCGGCGGTTGAAATGCGGGTGCTGGAGTCAGAGGCCGAGCGCGCAAGCTGCGTGGGCGTCCTCGCCTTCGTCATGGGAGACGCGGACGACGAGGTCTCGCTCGACAGCCGCGTGATCTCGGTGGGCGAGTTTTGTGCGTGGATGATTCGCAACGGCGTGGGCGTTCAGCAACTGACCCTGGAAGCGCCCGTGCTAGAGGCGCGCGTGATCGAGTCGATTCGTGGTCTTGACACCTGAGCCGTTGGAGGCTCGCTGGTGCGGGCGGATGTCGTTCGCGGAGTGCCTGCGAGAGCAGCTCGAGACGAGAGAGGCCATCGTCTCGGGGGATGCGCCTGCGACCCTTTTGTTGGTGGAACATCCCCCTACGCTGACGTTGGGGCGTCGCGCTGCTCCCTCAGATGTGCTGTGGAGCCGGGACGAACTCGCGGCGCGTGGGCTTGAGGTGTGCGAGACGCCGCGGGGCGGCGAGGCGACGTTGCACGCCCCGGGGCAGCTCGTCTGCTACCCGATCGTCTCCGTAGGACGTCAAATCCGCGCCCACATTGTTCGGCTCGCAGAGGTCACCATGGAGGTTTTGTCCGCGCACGGGGTGCCGCAAGCCGAGTTTCGGATGTCGACGCCGGGTGTCTTTACACCCCGGGGCAAGATCGCATCCATTGGGATTCATGTGAGCCGCGGCGTGACTGTGCAGGGTATCTCGATCAATGTGGATGTCGACGAGACGTTATTTCGCTCGCTCATATCCTGTGGATCACCCGACATGTCCCTCGTGAGTCTTCGCGACTTTGCGCCCGAGGACACATTCTCGTTGGAGTCGCTGTCGCACGAGTGGGCAGAGCGCTACGCGGAGGCGGCGGGGTACGACCTGCGACTAAGTTGAGGGGCCGCCGGACACCAACGCAGCATCTGCTAGAGTTGGACAGGTGAAGGCTTCAATTCGGCGCCGACCACGGCGAGGGGCCGCTCGGGTGCGAGCCATGGCGCTTGTGTGCACGCTCGCGCTGCTCAGCGCGGCAGGTGCGTGTGGGGCCAAGCCGTCGCCCATGTCCACCGACGGCATCGTGGTGTCACTCGTTCGGGTCACCCGCGGGGCGCGTGGGGACCAGGTGCCTCACTCTCGAGTTGATGCGCTGACGGCGGCTCCCTTCGCGAAGGCGGGCCGGTTCCAACGGAGCGCCACGCGAGGCGAGGGGCTCCCCGCCGCAGTCTGGTTCGACGTAGAGCATGGAGAGGGCGGTGCCCGGCGCGTCGAGCTTTCGCTGTCGATCGCCCGGGGCGATCGAGCGTCCATTCGCGGCCCCGGGGACTTGCTCGAGGCGATGGTGCAGGTGGAATCTCTCACCGGCGAGGGCCGCTCCGAGGATGAGGCGGTCGCAGAGGCGCTATCCCTCGCGCTCGGAATTCTCGACGCGCAGGTCACATTGGAGCGCGGAGAGGAGGAGAGGGTGCCGGCGCTGCTTCGTTCGGAGGATCCTCAGATTGTTCAGCTCGCCATGGGGTGGGTGCGGGATCGACGGCGCGTGGATTTTCTCCCACTGGTGACGTCCGCGCTGGAACATTCACATCCTGACGTTGCGATCTCGGCCGTCGAAACCCTGGGACTGCTCGGGGACCGCACGTATGTGGAGGCGATTTTGCGTCAGGCTCCGAGGCTCCAGATTGCGTCATCCTTTCGTCTCTACGAGACCCTTGGGCGCCTCGGAGGTCCGGAAGCGCTGGCATTTTTGGAATTCGCGGTCCGGAATGAAGAGGACCCTGCGTTGCGATCCGCGGCCCGACGTGCGTTACACTCCCAGGACCGCTCCGGGGAGCCCGGGGCTCGCGCGCCTGATTCCTCGACCGCCGCTGCTCGCGGACACTGGAGAACCCCATGACGACCTACGCCCTCTTGATGCTCTGGACCGGCCTTTGTGGCGCCGACGAGGAGGCCGCGCGCGTTGACGCCGTCTCCTCCGGGGCGCACCTCCACGCCCCGGCGACGCCGGCGACGCCAGCAACCCCCGCGGCGCCGGCCACCCCTCGCAAGGGGATGACGCCCGCGACGCCCGCGACACCCGCGACGCCCGCGACCCCTGGGACTCCA
>CALKDV010000109.1 GCA_938084085.1 uncultured Nannocystaceae bacterium | reverse complement strand
CTCGGACGGAGAAGCCGAACACGTGCGCGTCCTCCATCTCCAGGGCGTCGAGCATGGCGAGCGAGGCCTCAAAGTCCTCTTCCTCTTCCGAGGGAAACCCGGCGATGATGTCGCCGGTGATCGCGACCTCAGGACGCCTGGCTCTCAAGTGCTGCAGCGCCGGGCGCAGATCCTTGACGGTGTGACCGCGCCGCATTCGTCTCAAAATGCGGTCGGACCCGCTTTGCAGCCCCAGGTGAAGCTGAGGGCAGATCCGCAGGTCGGTCGCGATCAATTCCAGCAGCTCGACAGACGCCTCTTGCGGGTCCAGCGTCCCTAGCCTCACGCGAGTGTCTCCAAGTCTCGGGAGGAGGTCCCGCAACAGATGCACCAACCCAGGTCGAATCCCCAGGTCCCATCCCCACGTCCCGATGTGGATCCCCGTGAGGACCACCTCGCGAACGCCCGCCGCGATCGCGACGTCGAGCCGGTCCCCCACCTCTTCGAGCGGGACGCTGCGCGAGCGCCCCCGCACCTGAGGCACGATGCAGAACGCGCATCGGTAGTTACATCCATCTTGAATTTTGAGGAAGGCGCGGGCGCGATCGCTCGGCAGCGCAAAATCCCCCACAGCCTCCGGGCGCTGCCGCACCAGCGACGCCGCAGCGATCAAAGGCGTCGCTGGACGCTCCCCTCGGACCTGCTGGTCGAACCGCGCGGCGAAGTCATCCCGATGCTCTGTACCCAACACGAGCTCGACTCCTTCTAGCTTCGCGAGGGCCTCGGCCTCCGCGTTCGCGACGCACCCTGTCACGATCACCCTGCGTCCACGCCGACGATGGCTTCGGATGGCCGCACGGGCGTCCGACACCGCGCGATGGGTGATGGCGCAGCCGTTGACGATGGCGACCTCCGCCGACTCCTGCTCCGGCGCGAAGACATAGCCGAGCGAAGACAGTCGCCCTCGAAGGCCGTCTCCATCCGCCTGGTTGGCGCGACAACCGTGGTTTTCGAGCACCACTCGCACGAGGGATCGTGTACCACGCCCATCGCCCGGCGAGAACCGCCCCTCGCCTCAGGAGCCTCATCCGCCACTTTTGCGTCCGCTGGGGCAATCGCGCCGCGTCAAAACTGGCCCTTTCTCCACGCATTTAGTGCTAGAAGGTCCCCAGGTGATGGCAGGCTCCGACGGCACAACGAGTGAAACTCCGGCGCTCTCGTTGAGAGACTTGACTAGAGCATCCCCGTTCCCCTGCGCCGTCCTCCACCAATCCACGGAGACCTATGCAGCGGTCAACGAAGCGTTCGCGGCGCTCATGGGGGGCGAGGCCTCCGACTTCGAAGGGAGAGACCTGTCCGAGCTCGCGATCTGGCGAGATGACCCCGCGATCCAGGCTCAGATCTTCGAGAAACTAAAACGCGACGGCGCAGTCAACCAACTCGACGCTCGCCTGCGCCGACCCGATGGCTCTGTCTGCCACGTTCGCTACTCCGCCAAGATCCTGTCTGCGGCGCACTCTAATTTTGTGGTCGAGGGGTTTGAGCCGATGGACGAGCTTCATCAAGTTCGCAACTCGAGGCGTGGCCTCGACGCAAAATTCGAGGCGCTGTTTAATGGGTCCTCGGATGGGATCTCGATCCACGAGCTGGATGGAACCATCATCGAGGTCAATCAGCGGCTGTGTGACGTATTTGGCATCCCTCGCGAGTCGTTCCTCGGGCGCAACGGCGAAGAGCTTCACGAGGAATATATGCAGACCCGCGCCGCGGAGATGTTCCAAAGCACACGCGCGCGACGAAGCGTTGATTTTGAGAGCAAACTCCTCCTCGTGAACGGCTCTACGCAGCCCGTCGAGATCCGTATGCAGCGAGTCGAGATCATCGGGGCACCCGTGGTCATCGCGACCTATCACGACCTCTCAGCCCGTCAGGCCCTCCAGCAACAACTTCTGCAGTCTCAGAAGATGGAGGCCATCGGAAGGCTCGCCTCCGGTGTGAGTCATGACTTCAACAATATTCTGACCGTCATCCGAGGCCTCGCGTTCATTTTGCAAGATGCGCTGCCCCCCGATCATGAAGAACAAGGCACGGTCGAAGAGCTCGACCGTGCCGCCCAGCGCGCCGCGGGCCTCACCCGTCAATTGCTGGTGTTCAGCCGACGCAAAGACGCCGACAGCATCGAACTCGATGTGGCTCAGGTCATCCGCGATCTCAACCGGATGCTGCGACGGCTGGTCCCCGCGAGCATCGAACTTGGCTTTGAGTATGCGGATGATTTGCCGCCTGCCAGCGTCGATCCGGGCCAGGTGGAGCATCTGATCGCGATGCTGGCAGTGCGCGCGAAGGAGCGTGGGACGCACACGGGGCTCCTCGAGTTCTCCACAAGATCTGTCACCGTGAACGGGAGCCCGTGCGCGGCCCTCGTCGTCTATGACAACGGCGTAGAGGCGTCTCCAGAGGCGCTCGCTCAGTTTAATGGCGACAGCGATCGACGGGCCGACGTCGCCGCGGCGCTCCATCTCGGAGAGGTGCTCGCGACCTGTGACCGTCTCGACGCCACCACCTCGCTCATCCCGTACAAAGAGGCCGGGGTGGCCATTCAAATCGTCTTCCCTCCCATGCTCGTCTCCGAGGACTCCTCGGAGCTGGAGGGCCCACAAGCCATGGAGCAGCTCACCGGTCGCGAGACGATCCTCCTCGCGGAGGACGAGGCCTCGTTACGCACATTGGTCGCGGCGGGGCTTCGCCGTTACGGATATGAGGTGATCTGCTGCGCGGACCCGCTTGAAGCGCTCAACGCGTCGGCGCTCCACCCCGCGCCGATCGACTTGTTGATCACCGACATCGTCATGCCTCACGGCACCGGCGCAGAACTTGCGGCAAAATTGCGCGAGGCTCACCCCATGCTCAAGGTCCTCTTTGTCTCCGGCTACGCGGAGGCGGACGTCTTGGAAGACCTCCCGGAAGGCCCAAACTCCGCCTTTATCCAAAAGGTGTTTACGCAGCAGGACCTGTTGCGCGCCGTGCGCCTGTTGCTCGACTCCGTATCGGGGTAGTTCCACTCATCTCTGTACCGACTGTCCCGCGCATCGGTTATTCTCCGCCGCGTGGAACAGCAAGAACAGCCGGCGGGAACGATCCTTGTGGGTGACGACGAGGCCCCTGTACTGCGCGTGGTGCAGCGAATCTTGAAGCGGTCTGGCTACATCGTCATCCCGGCCGAGGATGGACAAGCTGCGGTGGAAGCCTTTCGGGCTCATGAAGGAACCATTGACGCTGTGATCTTGGACATCACGATGCCGCGACTGTCCGGCACGGACGCCGCCCGCCAAATCCGCGAGATCGATCCCAACGTCAAGATCATGATCAGCTCCGGATACGAGGCGGCCACCGCCACCTCCAATCTTGAGGATGGGCTCATCTCGGGTTTCCTCCAGAAGCCGTTCACCCCGAACGACCTCCGCACCGCGATCGAAGAGATTCTCAGTTCCTAAGACCCCGCTCACATATTGCGACGGTAACGCCCACCCACGCTGTACAGCGAGTTCGACATCTGTCCAAGCGTGCAGGACTGGGACGCAGTCATGAGCGCCGTGAAGATATTTCCGTGCGCCAAGGCGACCTGCGCAAGCCCCTCGAGCTGCCCACCGGAGCGCCCCTCGTTCCGTGAGATGAAGTCGTCTCGACTCTCAATCGCGAATTTTTTCTCCGCCTCCGTCGAGCGAATGACCTCATCGGGAATCACCGTGGGTGACCCCGCCTCCCCGAGGAAGGTGTTCACACCCACGATGGGGAGTGCCCCGCTGTGTTTTCGGCGCTCGTATTCGAGCGACTCCTCTTGAATTTTAGATCGCTGGTACATGCGCTCCATGGCGCCAAGGACGCCGCCACGCTCTGAGATCCGCTTGAACTCTTCGAGCACCGCGGCCTCCACCAGGTCGGTGAGACGCTCGATGATGAACGCCCCCTGGAGTGGGTTCTCGTTGTTTGAGAGCCCGAGCTCTTTGTTGATGAT
>CALKDV010000108.1 GCA_938084085.1 uncultured Nannocystaceae bacterium | reverse complement strand
TCGATCACTGGCGCCTCACCGTTTTGACCGGCCGCGTCCGCCAGCAGCCCGTCGATGCGATTGAGCAGGGGCCCGAGCGCCGCCGAGAGGCCACCCTCGCCTCCACCGAGCACTGGCTGCAGCGCGTTGAGGACCTCGTCGACCTCGAACACGGGCTTCACGTTGGAGATCTGCCCACCGTCAGCGATGAGCGGGGCCTCCCCACTCCCCGTCTGTAGCTGCAGGTATTTCTCGCCCAGGAGGCTCTTGGCCCGGACGATCGCGACCGCGTCTTCGTGCAGCTCGAGGCTCGGATCGATTCGCAGCGCCAGCTTGGCCTGGTCATCCTCCACGGTGATCGACTCGATGACCCCGATCTCAACGCCCGCGATCTTCACGGCGTTGTTTTTGACCAGCCCCGCGGCGTGCGGGAGCCGCAGCGTATAAGAGTTGCCCGAGGGACCTCCGATGGCCCCGACGAAATACGCCAAGCCGACGACGAGACCGATGGTCACCACCAAAAAAACTATGAGCTTCGTAAACTTCATTTGGATCGCTACCTTGGATTAAACGACCTTGATCGGTCCTTGCGTTGCACGCGTAAAAAACTGGTTCAGGGCGGGGTGATTCTCTTCGAACACCTGCTTCGCGGGCCCGTAGGTGACGAGGCGGCCGTTGGCCAGCATCCCGATGGTGTCCGCGATCTTTCGCGCCTCGGCCGTGTCGTGACTGATGACGATGAACGTCAACCCCAACGTCCGATGCATCTCTAGGATGAGCTCATCGAGGGTCGCCGACATGACCGGATCGAGTCCCGAGCTAGGCTCATCGCACAACACGATGTCGGGCTCGAGGGCGATGGCCCGCGCGAAGGCGACCCGCTTGCGCATTCCTCCGCTCAACTCTGATGGAAATTTGTCTTCCGTGCCGGGCAGGCCCACGCGGGCGAGCTTGTCCATCACCCTGGCGCGCATCTCTTCCTCGCCTAGCCGCGTATGCAGCCGCATGGGGAACGCCACGTTCTCGGCGACGTTCATATCATCGAACAGCGCGCCGTCTTGGAACAGCATCCCGAACCGACGGCGCACCCGGAACAGAGCCTCTCGATCCGCGCGTCGGGACTCATCGAGCGCCGCCACGTCCTCGCCAAAGACCTTCACCGCCCCTTGATCCGGCTTGAGCAGGCCCACGAGACATCGCAGCAGCACAGATTTCCCGGTCCCGGAGGGGCCGAGCATCACCATGATCGACCCGCGATCGACCCGCAAGCTGACGTCGTTCAAGACCACCTTGGAGCCGAAGGACTTCGAGACGTGCTCAAGTTCAACCGCGGGCGCGGTCTCCGTGGGTGTGTTTGATGATTCAGCCATACATGATCCAAGACATGAGGAGATTCGTGACGATGCAAAAGACGGCGCCATTGACGATGGCCAGGTTCGTGGCGATGCCAACGCCCTCGGCGCCATCGCGTTTTTGAATGCTGTAGCCGTGGAAACAGCTGATGAGCCCGACGCCCCAACCCATGAACACGCCCTTGATCATCCCCGCCGCGAGATCGAAGGCAGACACCTGCTCCATCACCTGATGCACAAAGGTGCCTGGATCGTTCCCGAGCTGGTAGACCGCGCCTCCGTAGGCCGACGCCAAGCCGACGACGTTGCAGTATCCACATAGAAGCGGGAGCGCCAGCGTGACCGCCCAGATTCTCGGCACGACGAGGTAGCGGATCGGGTCGATGCCCATCACCTCCAAGGCCTCGATTTGCTCACTGATCTTCATGTTGGCGAGGGACGCGGCAACGTTGGCGCCGATTCTCGCGCCGCCCACTACCGCCGCCATCACTGGGAAAAGCTCGCGTACGCCGCCGATCCCCGCGAACATCCCGAGCATGTCTTGGGCGCCGATCCTGGAGAACGGCCCAAAGGACTGGACCGCCAAGTTGAGGCCCGCGAAGAACGTCAGGATCGTGAGCAGCATCAGCGAGCCGTAGCCGGCGTCCACAAACTGCGGCACGAACACCTCCCGCGGAGGGATGGAGGTGTACTGTGCCCGAACAGCTCGCGCGACAAACGCTGGAAACCCCCGCATCATAGGCCCGCCTCCAACAGCGCCACGCTGAAGACGTAGTCGGTGAAGAGGATCAACACGATGGTGCTCACGACAGTGTCGTTGGCGGCCTTGCCGACCTGGGCCGCGCCACGCTCCACCGCCAGCCCGAGGAATCCGGCGATGAGGCCCACCCCGGTCCCGAAGATGGCGCACTTCATCAAGCCGACCCACAGATCCATCCCCGTCACCTGCTCGGTGAGGTGCTCCATGAACGCGCCATGATCGATTCCACCGAGCGGCACCGCGAACACCCACCCCGAGAACAGACCGAGGATATTGGTCAAGACGCTCAGCAGGGGCGTGATCACGACGCACGCGAGCACCCCGGGCACCACCACATATCGAATGGGGTCCACGCTCATCACCGCGAGCGCGTCGATCTGACCGCGCACCCGCATGGTTCCGATGCGCGCGGCGATGGAGGAGCCCGCCTGGGCTGCGACCATCACAGAGGCGAGCGCGGGGCTGTACTCGCGGAAGATGGCCATGCCGAGAAATGAAGACAGCAGCCGCTCTGCGCCAAACAGCTGAAAGATCTGCACTCCTTGAAGAGAGATGACTGCGCCCACCGGGGCCACCGCGAGGCTCACCGGGATGATGCATCGCATGGCGATCACCTGCATCAAGCGGAGCGTCTCAACTCCGTACCAAGGACGCGTCACCAGGGCGATCAGCACCGCACCTAAAAACGACAAAAACCTCTGGACTCCACCCATCATCGCGACGCGACCCCTTCTTGCATCGCGCGAACATCTCGCGCGGACGCGCGGCCTGGCCCGAGTCCGCGTCGTTGCTCACTCGACGGATCGCCGTGCCGTCGAGGATCGCCCCGTCGACGATCGCCTGCGTGCGCATCCACCATCACGCGGCTCTTTTATCAGGTTTTGACAACCGGATAACTTGACTCCCCCGCGTTGTCGGTGGACAACAAGTCCATGGG
>CALKDV010000107.1 GCA_938084085.1 uncultured Nannocystaceae bacterium | reverse complement strand
CATGAGGGTGATGCCGCTGACGACCTCGCCCTTACCGTCCATGGACGCGGCGCCACGCCGCATACGACCGCTGAACCGAACCTCCCCGATGGAGGCGACGATGAGCCCCGCGCGGACATCCCCGAGCAAGAGCAGCAAAATAAGCACCACGAGCGCGGCACCCTCGAGGAGGTTGGTGATCGCCGTGCGGATCGTTCGGTTGACGAGGCGGGTGCGGTCGTAGAACACATCGACCTCTGTGCCCTCGGGGAGCGAGGACTGGAGGGACGCGATCTTGGCCTCGACGGCCTTGGCCACGACGCGGGGGTTCTCGCCCATCAGCATGAGGGTGATGCCGCTGACAACCTCACCCTCACCGTCCATCGACGCGGCGCCGCGTCGCATGCGACCGCTGAACCGCACCTCGCCGATGGACGCAACCGTGATCGGAGTGCCCTGGGGGGTCGCGCCGAGGACCACCGCCAACAGATCTTCGCGGTTGCTGACGAGGCCCTGCGTGCCGATGACGAAGTGTTCGCGGTCGCGCTCGATATACCCGCCTCCGGCGTTGGCGTTGGTGCTCTCGATGGCCTCCACCACCTGCCGTGTGGACAGCCCCGCGGCTTGCATGAGGTCAGGGTTGAGCACCACCTGGTACTCGCGCTCAAGCCCGCCGTGCGAATTCACCTCGACCACGCCGGGGACCGAGCGGACCTGGGGTCCGATGTACCAGGTCAGCAGCTCTTGGAGCTCCATCAAGGAGAGCTCCTCGTTGCGGACTACGAATTGATAGATCTCGCCGAGGCCGGTGCTGATCGGGCCCATCTCGGGCTCGCCGTAGCCGGGAGGCACTGCGCTCCTCGCCTCTGCCATCCGTTCGCTCACGAGCTGTCGGGCGAAATAGATGTCGGTCTCGTCGTGGAACACCACAGTCACCACGCTCACCCCGTACTTCGACAGCGAGCGCACCTCATCCACCTCCGGGATGCCCTGGAGGGATCGCTCCACGGGGATGCTGATGTACTGCTCGATCTCAAGGGGAGACAGGGCGGGCGCGGAGGTGATCACCTGCACCTGAATATTGGTGACGTCGGGGACCGCGTCGATGGGCAGTCGCTTGGCCGCGCGCAGCCCCATGCCCACCAGCAACAAGGTAGCAAAGAGCACGAGCGCACGATTTTTCAGCGACCCATGTACGAGTGTACCGAGGAAATCCATCTCAGTGGTGGTCCTCTCCGAAGGTGTCGCGCAAGAGCACGCTCTTGACGGCGAAGGCCCCCTCGCTCACCACCTGCTCGCCGTCGTGGACGCCGTGCACGATCTCTGTGAACGCGTGGTCCACCCGTCCGAGCACCACGTCGTGGACCTCAAAGTGCCCGTCGGCGTGTTGCACGAAGACGACGGGGGACTCCGCGATGCGGGTGACGGCGGAGTTCGGCACCGCGATCACCGGCTCGGTGGTCGCGCCAGCGGTGACCACGTGGGCCGTGCCGTACAGTCCGAGGCGGAGCTTGCCGTCCTCGTTGGTCAGCGGGATTCGAGCGGACAGGGTGCGGGCGCCGGGGTCTACGGCGTGAGAGACGTACTCCACGGCTCCCTCGAAGCGCTGCTCGGGGTACGCGTTGAGAGCCACGGACGCCTCGCTGCCCTGGGCGACGCGGGCGACATCTCGCTCGAACACATGCGCCAAAAACCACACTTCGTCAGTGGCTGCCATGGTCGCCACGACGCTCGCCGGCGTGACCGGGGCGCCGACGTCCACGTCGCGGGTGAGCACCACGCCGTCTCTGGGCGCGCGTACCTCGAAGAGCACGGCGCGACCCTGAGACTTTAGCCCCAGCGCCCGGAGACGTTCGCGAGCGCCGCGGGCCTCCGCCTCGAGCGCGTCGGCGTCGGCGTCAGCGCTCACAGATTCTTGCTGACTCGCGAGGCGCTTGCCGGCGAGGTCCTGAAGTCGCTCGGCGTTGGCCCTCGCGGAGATCGCCTTGGCGCGCAGGGCGGCCTCCGCGGCCCGGAGACTCTGTATATTGGGGGCGCGCACCGTGGCCAGGAGGTCTCCGCGAGAGACCGCGTCACCGGGTTGAACGCTGAAGCTCTCCATCACGCCTTCCACCCGCGCCGCCGCGGTCGCTTGGCGGTCCGGGTGGGCGACGAGCTCGCCCGGGAGTCGCACCGTTGGTTTCAGCGCGCGCTTGGTCGCCGCCGCCGTCACGATCTTCGCCTGGGTGATGACCTCGGGAGAAAGCGCCACCGTACGCGGGAGCTGATCGTGGCGATCTTCATGTGCATGTCCGTGCTCGTCATCGTGCTCGTCACCGTGCTCGTCACCGTGACCGTGTTTGTCCCCGCCGCCGGGGCAGGCCGTGAGAATGAGGGGGAGGAGGAGCAGCGAGGTGAGGGAGATGGTCGTTTTCATGGTGCACCTTCTTGGAGTGGGTGGCCGGCGGCGAGGGAGAGCGCGACGGAGGCGCGGCACAGGCCGTGCTTGGATTCCACCGCGCGCAAGAGCATGCGCAAGAGCGCGTGTTGGGTGAGGAGGGCGTCTCGGACGGGGAGGGTGCCGCGCTCGATCTCAGAGGCGAGGGTGTCGAGGCTGGCGCGCGCGGAGGCCTCCGCGTCGGGGCGGTAGGCGTTGGCGGCGCTCTTGTGGGCCTCGTAGTCATGGAAGGCGGCGGTCGCCTCAAGTGTGACGCGGCGTTGCGTGGAGGCGAGGCGGGCGCTCGACTCTTCGATGCGCGCACGGGCACCGTCGATCTCCCCCTTGTTCGTGCGACCGAGGGGGAAGGGGAGCGGGATCGGCAGGGACAGGCCACCACCGATGACGCGTTCGTTAAAACCGTCGGTCTGGGCGAAGATGGACAGCGCGGGGGATGGGACACGACCGCGTTTGAGCAGCGCGAGCTCAGCCTGGGCCTGCGCTGTTTGGGCACGTTGTTGGGCGAGTTCTGGGCGAGCGGCGGCGCTTTGAGTGGACACCGCGAGGTCTTCGGGCACATCCACGGGGGAGAGGTCGCCGAGCACGTCAGGCAGCGAACCCGCGGGGTCGAGCCCGAGAGCGCTCGCGAGGCGGGCCTCGGCCGCACGGACGGCGCCGGTCGCCAAAGCTTGTTGCTCTTGCAGCGCGGCGACCTCGGCGGCGGCCAAGTCGGTGTCGAGCGGCATCCCGAGTCCTGCCGTGGCGCGGGCGCTGGCCACCTCTTGCATCTGTAGGGCGGTGGCGTGCCCCTGCGAGATCACCACGAGCTCCGCACGCGCCGCGAGCACGTCGTAGTAAGCCAAAAGCGCGCGGGCGATGACGTCGCGCGTGCTCGTCTCGAGCCCGCCCTCACGTCGCGCGACGAGGGCGTCGGCGGCGTCTTTGCGT
>CALKDV010000106.1 GCA_938084085.1 uncultured Nannocystaceae bacterium | reverse complement strand
CGTCCGTCACAGCCAGCGAGTAGGAGATGACGTAACTCGCGCCCTGGTCGTAGTACCAGACCTCGTTGGTGGCGTCGTACCAGCCCTCTTCGCAGGAGTTAACGCCGGACTCATACACTGTGTACTCGATGGTGTAGACCTCCACGCCCGCTTCAAGAACCGAACCGGTGCAGGTGGTGGGATCAGTGAGGTCCGCGCAACCCGTGAGCTTGTTGAGTCCCGTCACCGAAATACGCGGCGCGCGAATGGGCCGGGTCCGCTTGGAAAACAGCTGCGTCTCCTCGCACATACCATCGACCCAACTAGCGCTGTTGGGACACGGCGCATCGCCCGACGGTGCGAAGCCCGGATACGGCAAAAATCTTCGAGTCCGCGGGATGTTTGTGATGACCTCGCGCATGAAGTTGGGATCAAGGCCCGGCGCGACCTCAACGTCTGGACCTGTAATGTTAAAGCCGCCATTCTTGGACGCGCGATGGTCATCCACCATGAGATACAAGCTCGGATGGAACGTGTTCGAGGCTGCGTTGGCATCGAGGGTGTCGTCGTAAGGACTCCCGCTCACCATCGCCACCAAGAACTGATCCTGATCATCCGCGCCGATTCCGTCGCCGGAGTTTCCTGGAATCTCATCGATACGATTCAAAGACACAACCGCTGGCGAATACAAGAACGGGTCGGCGCGGTTGCTCGTAGAGATTGCGCACGGACTCGTCGCTGATTCGCAGGCATAAAAAGTCTCGACGGGCTGCGCGACGTTCCCTGTGCTCGACCAGCTACTGCCGCTGTCGGACTCGTGATTCTTGCCCTCTCCCACGTCCCAGCGATACAGGCGCCCCGCGGGGTCCGCGATGTAGGCCTCTTGGGCTTCGCCCCAAAAGCGCGACACGCAGTGGGTGCTCACGGCCGGATCGACGACCGCGCCAAAGTTGGACTCGAACGGGGTCACAGATGGAGCCGGAAGATCCGCATAATCAAGCACTTCACCCGTGAGCGCGTCTGCCCAGAGCATCCGTCGGCCTTGATGACCGCTCGTCGGCGTTCCATTGGGATAGCCAGAGCCGATCATCAGGTAGCTCTTCGGCTTCTCGCCGAGCTCGTCGATGTGATACGTGAGCGCTGGCCGAGCCCATGTTTCCCCGAGCGCTAGCTCATACTGGGGCCAATCGTCGCTGGTCCAGAGCACCTCGACTGGATCGTCTCCGGACGCCGGACTCATGTGCGAGACGTCAAGGGCCATCAGGTGCTTGCCACCCTCCCCCATTCCGACCACCGCGAGATGACGCCATTTATTGGCGGCTGGATCGTGGACCCAGCCGTGGTTGACAGTCCCGGACATCCCGTAGATATGCTCGTCGACGCTGTCGGACTGACCCATGGCGTCGCCACCGTAGCTGTACTCGGCGACCGCTGCCTCCAGGGCGAAGCGGGGAAGCAGCGCCCACATCTCGTTGCCGCTGTCGAATTGGAAGGCGTGCAACAGACCGAGATCGTCCCCTTGCAGCACCGCCTCTTGATACTCGTAGTGGCTGCCATAACCGGCGGTGATCTTGAGCGCTGGATCCCAGGCGTCCTCGGCGAAGTCGACGAGCCCTCCGTCAACCTCTTCGGGCGTGGCGAGGAGACGACCCGCGCAGTGAGGGTCGCTGATGCCCACGGACGGCGCGTAGAGTGGATCGGGCTCCGGCACCCGTCGAACGACCATGGGAGACGCCGCCGCCAGTCCAGGAAGCTTCCAGTCATCCCTCCAGTCCTTGCCCATGATGAACTCGGCGATCGGCGTGGCAGAGACCGCATCATAGGGGCCACCGGGGATCGCCAAGTCGCCCGCGTTGAGCTGCGTGATGAATTCCGCCGTGGCGCTGGCGCCATCATAAATCTCGTGAAGGTTATTGAACGCGTCCGTGATGTAGATCTTCCGATCATCCCAATCTGTCTGTCGCAGGCACTCCCCGGCGTCCCACTCACGTGACGCTGGGCACGGCCCAAACGTGGCGCCAACGACGGGGACATTCGCCGCCGTACAGTACGGAGCGGTAATAAATGCCCCGGGATTCGCGGGGTCTTCGATCAGGTCGTCGCACAGCTCGCGCTCCACATGCCCCTTCCACTCCGGCCACTCCGTGCGCGCCGAGATCGCCGTCTGAGTAATGCCGTCGGCGCCACCTCCCGTGGTCCCAAATGTGTTGACCGCAGCCCCCGCACCGGCTGGCACGCTGGTTGCGAGCGAGGCTGTCACGATATCTGACAGCGCGATCGCCAGCTCAGCTGGATCTGCGGCCATGAAGGCGCAGTCGTTCTCCGGATCGCTTGGATCCTTGCAGGTGTCGAAGTTGTGCGCCACGGCCGCGTCCGCCAGGCACGGGTGAGCGCTGTCACCCTGCTGCGTTCCTCCGCCAGTCGCGGCGCACGCCATGGCGTTGACGGTCTCATCTCCCAAGGCGTTAAACTTTCCAGCGGCAACAAAGCCCACGACGTACGTCTTGACCTTGCGATTGTTGCGGAGCCCCGCGAATGACTTATGGACCTTCTGGACGTCAGTGCTGCTGTCCTCGTCCATGTCGCCATCAGTGATGATGATCGCGGTCAACGGAGCGCAGCGGTCCGCGGTGTCATCGTCGCATTGTTGAAAACCGAGATAGTTGGAGATCGTGCCGCCGTTGGTGAACGTCGATGCCGAATTGCATGAAACGTTGCTCGTCGTCTGGCCGATCACGGCCGACCAATCCGTCGCCCCCATGGCGTCGATGCCTCCCTCCGCCACCGACGAGGTGAGACTCAAAATAGTCTCGTTGGCCTCATCTTGGTCCGTGGGGAACCACTCCTCCAGAGGATACTTCCCATCTCCGTTGAGCACGTTGCCCTGATAAAATGGCGCGAAGATCGTCCGCTTCACCGCGTTGTTTGTGGTGGCGTCGGCGAAGACGCCGAGTCGGGTGGGAACATCCCACGCCTCGTTGTCCACCGCCTGCAAGACGACCGCGTCAAATTTTGCTTGGTCCGTACCGGACAAGGTCGCGCACCATCCAGGCACCGGCGAGAACCCCGCGCAAATTGCATCGAGGGTATCCGCCCAGTTGGAGTCCGCGTTGCCGTTGAGCCCCGCGTCGGCGTAGAGGATATTCTCCAGGGAGTTAAAGCCCCCGTACCCCGGAAACCCATCGACGTAGGGCCAGTAGTAGAAATCGTGGCCAGCTACCTCGGCGGCGAGGTCCGCCGGGAGGGCGTTGGCTCCTGTGATGCAGTTGGCCAGTTGATTGCTGGGTCCAGACCCATGGTCACCGAACGACTGGCAGAGGTCCTCACGATCCTGGTCGTCGGTCTGCATCGGATGGATCCGCAGACCCATGAACCGTGGGAACCACTGCACCTTTCGGGTCGCGTTTGTGGGCTCTCCAAGCTGGGACTGGGTGAGCAAAGGCGCGGGTCCGAGCGCTGCGGTGCTCCCATTCGAGAGTTGAGCTGGGCCCGTGAGTTGGGCGCCCGTGTTGATCTCGTCCCAGCGGATGTACGGGTACGGCTTGTTGTCACCGCACAGCTTCCACTGGCCCGTGACGGGCTCCGCCGCGGATGGACGGATGGCCATCATGTGCTCGCCGATGGCACCCGCGAACAGCCCCACCATCCCAGCCACGTCCCATGCACCCGCGGCAGCACCCACGCCGAAGGCATCCAAGAGATCGCCAATGGCGATCGACATCCCTGTTCCGCTCCCGGGCTCCCGCTCTACGAGCGCGGCCCCGTCGTGGTAGTACTGCACCCATTCAAACCGCTCTTGCGCGGTCGTGGGGGTTCCGCCGCCGCCACCGCCACCGCCGCCGCCCTTGCCGCCGCCGCCGCCGCCGCCGCCGCCGCCGCCGCCGCCGCCACCACCGCCGCCAGCGGCGACACATGGGTCCGGCACCGCGTTGGCGTTGGTACCATCGGGTGCGCCGCGTCGCGTAAAGCTACCCAGCGCGAATGAGGCCTGTCCCTCGAAGTCCTGAACGATCTGGTTGATCGCCTTACGAGCCGCCGCGACCCGACTTTGGGCGGTGCCGGTCCCGTCGTCACATTCCGACCACTCGCAGGCCTCATCGGTGGCTTGAGCCCGAAGCGCCATCGTGCTCGACGTATCGAGGAAGAAAAGGATTTTCGGCGTGATGTTGCCGATACCGACGTTTTGCACCACGTAATACGCATGCAGCCGAGCCTCGGTAGACCGGCTCATGGCGAGCCCTATCACTAGCGTAACCGCGCACGCGAGTTGCACACCGATCCTCATCATGGCGCGGCGACGAACGGTGGAGGTCTTCGTGACAAAGAGGGGTCGGTTCGAGATGGACATGGCTAACGAAACTTCCTGGGCACGCCCGCTCGGGTGCGACGTGCAGCCCGCCCTACTTTTGCAACTGGCGGGCCATTCCCATCGATACAGCTCCAGATTTTCTGACGGAGCGGGGCGGCCTGTTCATCCTTTAGGCCCAACGATCTCGAAACCTGATCTCGGTGGAACAAACTCCGTCTAATCCATCATAAGAACTTGTAATAAAACACTTTTATTTATTCTTGGGACCGCGTGAAGCGCTCGAGGAGACCATGAATCTGAACGCACCGCCGGCACGTCGCCACTTCCGACATACTCGAACCAAGCGCTAATTCGCGCAGGCGCGCGACGATCGCACCTTTGCACTCAATGTGCGCGGTTTCGTTACGCAAAAAGTTCATTGCGCATGCCCAAAGATGCGTAGCGAGGCGCTCATCCCCAACGCAGGCGACGAGCGCGGGAACGAAACGAGCCAGCCCGACCGCACCACGCAACAACGCCCCGCGGTCACGCGAGGCGTCACGGGGGATCCGATTGGTTCGTTGACGCGCCTGCCGACGAAACTCGGGCGCCGCCCTAGAGCTCTGCCTTGAGCGCCTCGAGCTTGGGCGTTTGCTCCCAGGTGAACTCGGGGCGACCGAAGT
>CALKDV010000105.1 GCA_938084085.1 uncultured Nannocystaceae bacterium | reverse complement strand
ATGTCCGGTCGGCACATCTGAGTGCTCGGGAAGCTGTGTCGCGACGAGCGTTGACCCGGAGAACTGTGGCGCGTGCGGGACCGCCTGTGGCACGGGAGAGGTCTGCGCAGCGGGGACGTGCGCGTCGTCGTGTGGTGCCGGTACGGTCACGTGCAACGACACCTGCGTCGACACTGACGTCGACCCTGCGAATTGCGGCGCGTGCGATACGGTGTGCGGCGCCGGGGAGTACTGCGCTGCGGGTACCTGCACCTCGAGTTGCGGCGGGACCACCGTGGCCTGCAACGGCGGGTGCGTGGACACCGGCGTGGATCCTGCGAATTGCGGCGCCTGCGGAGACGCATGCACGGCCGGCTTGGTCTGTGAGTCGGGGGTCTGCGGACTGCAATGCTCCGCCGGGGCGGTGGACTGCGGCGGGAGCTGTGTCGATCTTCAATACGACCCCACAAACTGCGGCGCGTGCGGGACGACCTGCGCCGCGGGTGAGTTTTGCAGCGCGGGCATGTGCGACACAGATTGCGGCGCCGGCACGCTCGAGTGCAGCGGACAGTGTGCGGATACCCAGACCGACGAGGCCAACTGCGGAGCGTGTGCGGCTGCGTGCGGCGTTGGGGAGTTGTGCGCTGGCGGATCGTGCCAGGTGTCGTGCGGGCCTGGAACGTTGAACTGCGGTGGCACCTGCGTCGATGGTGATGTGGATCCGTCCAACTGTGGCGGCTGCGGTGTCGTCTGTAGCGCAGGGGAGGTCTGCGCCGGTGGGAGTTGCGCACCGAGTTGTCCCCCGGGGGAAGAACCATGTGCGGGCGGGTGTGTGGATATCAGCAGCGACTCGGCCAACTGTGGGGGGTGCGGCGTCGCATGCCTCGGAGGCGAGGTCTGCACGATGTTTACGTGCCAGCCCGCGTGCGGGAACGGCCAGGTGGACCCCGGGGAGGTCTGCGACAGCTTGGCGATGCCAGCGGAGTGCACGGATTTCGGCTTCTCCATGCCCGGGCCCGTGTTGTGCAGGCCCGACTGTCTTGGCTACGACTGGAACCAGACGATTTGCCCGACATTATGTGGAGACGGGACCGTGGAGCCCGGTGAAGACTGCGACCTCGGCGGTGGCGGCTCCTCAGCGGACTGCGACGCGGACTGCAGCTTCCCGCTGTGTCGAGACGGGGTCTTGAACGTGGACGCGGGGGAAGTCTACGACCAAGCGGACCTCGGCCTTCGAGGGTTCGGGACGCTCGTACCTGCGTCGACGATGATTAGGGGCTTTGGCGCGGACCTGGCGACGGGACACTTTGACGCAGGGCCGACGCTCGATCTCGTCGTGGGTGCTCGGTCGTCGAATGTTGGAGCGATCAATCAATCTGAGGGGACCCTCCATGTGTATCTCAGCGACGGGGTGAAGCTGGCGCCGTCGAGCCAGGGTCCGTTGCCTGGGGAGTACAATACTTCGGGGTTCGGTGACCTGCTTGGCTACTCTGTCGCGGTGGGCGACGTGAATCTCGACGGGTTCGACGACATCGTTGGCGGCGCGACGCGGATGGGGGCGAACGAGGAGGGCGGCGCCAAGGTGTTCTTGTCGAACGGCGACGGGACCTTCAACCCGACACCGACAGTCATCAACAGCGGGGTGCCGGGCTGCTACGCCGGGTACAAGACGATCGTTGCGGACGTCAACGGCGACGACAACCCTGACGTGCTCTTGGGCGCGCCTTTTTATCAGGTCGGCCCAGACTACGATGGCGCGGTCTTCGTGGCCCTTGGCGACGGCGCTGGAGCGTTCGCACCTGCCACCCCGGTGATTGGACCCGCCACGAACGGCGCGTTCGGCAGCGCTATCGCCGTTGGAGACCTCAACGGGGACATGATCCCAGATCTCATCTCTGGTGCGGATAGCGCGACGAATCTAGCCATGGAAGCCTTCGCCGGCGCCGTCTACTGGATGCCCGGCGTAGGGGACGGGACCTTTGGACCCGCGCAGCTGATCCAGGAGGGGACCGGAGTTAATGGCAGGTTCGGCCAGGGGCTCGAGGTCGCGGATGTGGACGGCGACGGGAGCCTCGACATCCTCGCGGCCTATGGCTCGTACGACGACGCGGTCCCGAACGCCTCCGACGAGGGGGCGATCTGGATCGGCTACGGCGACGGCGTCGGTGGGTTCCCGGCGAGCGACCTGCTGGTGGGTCTGCCTGGTGCCGGTGGATCGAGGCAGATCCTCGTGGAAGACGTGGACCTTAACGGACAGCAAGATGTCATCCGTGGGTCCTTCTCGTTCACGAACGGGGAGTACTACGAGGGGGCGACCCTCATTCACCTTGCCACGGGCGTCCGCTCCTTCGACTCGGCACCGAAGGCGATCGAGACCAACCTGAGCCAGTCCAACCCCGACGGAGGGCTCGTGTCTGGAGACTTTGACCAAGATTCCCTCCCCGAGCTCGTGGTGGGGATCTTCGGGTCCGACGTCCTGACGCAGGAAGGCGGCGAGGTCTATATCTACTCCGCCTGCGAAGGGCTGCCGTTTTAGCCGTGGTCGCCCGTGAGGGCAGGGCGTCAT
>CALKDV010000104.1 GCA_938084085.1 uncultured Nannocystaceae bacterium | reverse complement strand
CCCTCGTGAAGACCTCGGCCCTCATATGCGCGCTCTGCGTACTCGGTACCAGCGCCTGCGCGTCCAGCCGCTATCGCTTTGACAAGGTCGGCGAGAAGGAGGGGGACAAGGTCGAGATGAAGACCCTGGAGGACTTGATCGCCGACTCACAGCGCAGCGGTGACGGCGCGGCCGGTCCTGTGGGCATTTCTCGTGATGTCGTCGACTACGACTTCAGCGCTGAAACAGACCAATACCTGCTCGGTCCCAATGACTCGCTCAACATCTTCGTGGTGGGGCACCCGGAGATGAGCTCGCAGCGGGTGAACCTCGGCGAGCTCTCCGGAACCGTCATCCAAAAAGACGGCTTCATCTACATGCCGGTCGTCGGGAAGGTGAAGGCCGCGGGCATGAACCTCGTGGAGTTTCGTGCCCACCTGCTCGAGATCGCGGGCAAGTATCTGGTGGATCCGCAGCTGAGCGTGGACATCCTCCGCTATGAGTCCCAAAAGTTCTTTGTGCTCGGAGAGGTGCGGCGACCCGGAGCGTTCCCCGTGGATGGGGACACCTCGTTGCTCGAGGGGCTTGGACTCGCCGAAGGAGTCAAGGAGACCGGCAACCTCGAGGCCGCGTATTTCGTCCGAGATGGCGAGATCATGCCGATCAACCTCGCAGATGTACTGCTTCGCGGAGACGTGAGCCGCAACGTCTTCATGAAGCAGGGCGACGTGGTGTTCGTCCCGAACGCCTCGGACCAAAAAGTGTTTGTCCTCGGCGAGGTGATGAAGCCTGCCGCAGTCCCCATCACGCAAAACCGCATCACGTTGGCGGAGGCGCTCGCGGCGGCGGGGGGCCCCTCGCTCGACAGGGCCCGCAAAGAGCTCGCGGTGATTCGCGGGGGCTTCGCCAAGCCGATCATCTACACGATCAACATGGATCAGGCGCTGTTGTACGACGACCGGATCGTGCTCCGTCCCGGCGATCGCGTTGTGGTCGCGCCGACAGGGCTCTCGTCTTCGAGCCGGTACATGCAGCAGGTGTTGCCGTTCTTGCAGGGGGCGCAGGCCGTGGGCCTGGCAGCGCAGGGCGCCACGAACACCGCCAACACAATCGGCGCGATCAGCGGGAACTAACGGCGACGCGACGCGACCGTCACCACCTGGCGCGCAGACCCATCGAGAGCTCACCGTAGGGCTGATTGATCGCCTCTTCGCGGATCTCGAAGACCGGGGACGTGCCGCTGAGGAAGCTGGTGGAGAACCACGCGCGGGCGAACAGCCCCACCTTTCGCCTGGACATCCAGTCGTATTGGGCGGCGAACTGCCCGATGATTCCAGCGCGAGGCAGGAGGTTCCCCGCTTGGACTTTTTCACGGAATATCAAAAACCCTACGCTCTCGATGGACACGGTGTGGGCGGGGCGTGGATTCCAGCGGAGCCGCGCGCTCGTCCGGAGTTGCTTTTGGGTGTTGATGAACAGCCACACGAACCGGCCCTGGGTGTTCCAGTCGATGGAGAGCTTCGGCCGCACGCGGTGGCTCATACCGTAGCCCATGTAGAGGACACGATCGAAGATCCCCCCGAGATGGAGGACTTGGCGCAAACCGTCGTCTCCAAACAGCGTGGTCTTGAACATGTCATGAGCCTCGAAACCGAACTCAAGGCGGTCTTGGGTGACCCCCGGGAGGGCGCGCCAGCTGGTGGGCGTGAGCGCGATGGAGACCTCTTGGTTGGAGTATTGCGCCCGGATGTTCTCCGCGTCGTACCACGCGAGCTCATGCCGACCTCCCACGGACAGCCACGGGGTGAGGGCGAGGGCCCATGGGAACGCGGCTCTGGCCGTCCAGATGTCACGACCAAAATTCGCGATGACATTGTCGGGCATGTACACGCCCCCGATATCGAGACCGAGCCAAAGCTCCTTCGGTTTCGCCGGGTTCAGGTACCGAACGGTCCCGAGATCAATAAATCTCGACGCCGCAGCGCTGGCATCGTGAGGGGGAGCTTGCGGGTTGGGCTTCGCTCCGGTCTCGGATGCCTGCGCGTGCGAGGGGGCAAGCCCGAGAGCCAGCAAGACGACCACAAAAGTCCTCGCCAAGACGCAAAGAGACACCGCAAGTCGAAACTCGCGATGTCTCTCGCTCTGTCGTGTGTGAGGCGCGCTCACGACACTTCAGGAACTAGTTGACGTTGACAGCGACTGAGGTCGCGGGGACGTCGGTCACGTACGGGTTGTTCGCAACGGCAAGCTCCGCCGTGTAGGCCACGGTGTTCTTCAAGGTGACGCCGCCGGGGGTCTCGTTGAAGAAGGTGAACGTGGCGGAGTCGCGGTCAGCGCTCAGAGCCCAGGTGTACTCACCGGGAGCCGCGGGGGTCCCCTCCACGTAGGTCACGCCCATCTCGCCAAAGGATGCAGCGGTGCCGGTGGCATCGCTGACGATGTTGATGGAGACCGCGTTCTCAAGGTAGAGGTCGAGGGTCTCGTTGGTGGGCGTGTCGCTCACGGGCGCGTCGAAGCCCAGGGTGCCTTCGCCGAGGTCACCGGTGAGGGTGATGGTCATGCCATTGGTGGTGAGGTCTTCGACAAGGATGTTGACCTTCGCGTCGACGTCATCTGCGGGGCAGGCGGTGAGCGCAAAAGAGGAAGCAATAAGGAGTGGTGCGATAAACTTGTGCATTGGAAATCCTGGTGCTCCGAGAATGTACGGTAGCGCCGTAGATGGCGCAAGATCTGAAAGTGGAACGTGGACGATTTTTCGCTGATTGTGTGTGACTGTTCACATGCACCTCGAGCGGCGCGAGGGTTCCAGTCTGGTGGCTGCGAGGTCTAGCGGCGGCAAGCAGTTGAATTCACTCGCTCGAACGGCACATGCGTTCAGATCTCTTCAACGTCGGAATGTCGCTTCCAGGGCGTGTTGACGGCATTATTTGCCATTTGGCATCGCGTACGGCCGGCCCTCAGGGGTGGCCCGGTGGAGGTCGCTGCCCACCTCGTCAATGTAGCCCGCTCGGGCGAGTTTCTCGAGCATCCGTCCGCGCCGGCCTTCGCCGGGCACGTTGATCTTGCCGATCGTCCGGTTGACTTGGAATTTCACGCCAATCGCGCGAAGGTCTTCAATGACCTCCCAGCCCTCTGCACCGCTCAAGTATTGGTAGCGCTCCACGTGCGCCATCAGGGGAGTCAGGCCGCGATCTCGCATGGTCGCGACCGTTGTAAACAAGCTCGTCGGCACCTGATCAAACGTGTGCGTTTCAAACAGAACATAACGTTCTGGGCCGAATTCGATGTGTTGTCCCGATTCCACTCGGGGCCCGAGGGAGTCGTCGAGGTAGTGCTCGGCGCCGAGCTCGAGCTCGATCGTGAGCCCCGCTGCGGACGCGGATTCCACGAGCGTGTCGAAGACGGGCTGCAGGGTTTCGCGCTCATTGGGGAACCGGCCGGGATAAATATGGGAGGTCGCGATCACTCTGTGGACTCCCTCGTCCTGGAGCAAACGGAGCATGTCGAGGGATTCATCGAGGGTTCGGCTGCCATCATCCACACCCGGGAGGACGTGGGAGTGACAGTCGCGGGCGCGGAGTTGGATCGCCTCCACGCTCGATGGGGCTTTTCCGCGCCCCTGCTTGCGAAACCAGGACAACATTGGGCGGACTATACACGCGCCGCGGTTCTTTTCCAGGCATTCACATCAGGACAATGGAAGGGCAGGAATATGAGGCTTCGGACGAGCCTTGCGCGTTTGGGGTCTTTTGGTGTTCTGTCGAAGATTTCATCGCGACTCGCGCGGTGGGGGTCTCGTACGAATTCGGGACGCCGTCGCGACGTATTTCTTGCGGTGGCGCATGCAGGTCGGCGCCGGCCTGCGAAAACGACGTGTTGGCCTCGCCGTTGTGCGCCAGGTCGTTGTCGTTGTCGCTGAACACCTGAACGTTGGACCTAGGGGCTCGTGTCGGTGTCTTGAACCGAGGGCGCGAATATTGTAAGGGAGTGGGGTTGCGGTCTCGCGGCATGCGTCCGTGAGTTCTGTTCGTCCGAACTTAGACTTATATCCCCGCGGTGGGAGCTTCCACGCCTTCGCCCCCCGCTGCCGATCTTCCGCTTGATGCTTAAACAACACCCACAGTTCTTTGGAGCAGGCTACATGCTCGTAGAGATTTTGACCTGGGTGGGCGCGTTTTGGTGCGCCCGTGAGGCTCGGGTCTTTCTCGGAGCGCAGTTCCCCGAGATCTTCTCTGCAGGCGTTGCGAGCCCGGCGGTGCTGCTGCCGTTGGCCGTGGGAGTCTGGGTGCTGGCGGCGCGCTGGATGGGGCTGCATCGATCCCGTCGGATGATTCGCGCCATGCGCGACGTGGGAGATCTGTCGCGGGCGATGGCGTTGACCTTCGTCGCGTTGGTCACGTTGACCTACGTGTTCCAGCTGCCGACGCCGAGCCGCGCCTTCTTGATGTTGTTTTGTGCGACCGCGCTGGCGGGGCTCGTGGTCACCCGCTTGTCGGTGCGGGGTATCTTGGCGCGGGCCCGGGCCAACGGATACAACTCGCGCAATCTGATCATCGTGGGCTCGGGGGAGGGTGTGGTCTCCGCCCACGATTGGGTCTCCTCCCATCGTGACTGGGGCCTCGAGTTTGTGGGGTTTGTCTCGACCTCTGCGTGGAGACCGCAGCGCGCCGATTTAGGCACCGCGGCGGAGCTTCAGCAAGTCCTGACCGAGCACGTGATCGACGAGGTCCTCTTTGTCCCAGACCCCGACCGCCCCGAGGTGACCGACGACGCCATGCGCGTGTGTCGGGAGATGGGTGTGGGGACGCGCATGCTCATGGATTTTGTGCCGCCCGATGCGTCGACCTCTTCGGTGTTTCGGGTGGATGGCCACTCGGTGCTCGATCTCTCACCGCCGCCTTCCTACGTGGCGGGGATGATCGTGAAACGTGGCTTTGACATTCTCATCGCCGGCGCAGCGCTCGCTGTCACCGCCCCAATTTTGCTGACAGTGGCTGCGCTCGTGAAAACGACGAGCGAGGGGCCGATCTTCTTCGCCCAAGAGCGGGTCGGGAAGAACGGCCGCACCTTCAAGATGCTCAAATTTCGGTCCATGGTGGTGAACGCGGAGGCCCTGCGCGCCAAGCTTGAGGCGGAGAACGAGATGGACGGGCCGGTGTTCAAGATCAAGCGCGACCCGCGAATCACCCGCATCGGTCACTTCATCCGCAAGACCAGCCTCGATGAGTTCCCCCAGTTCATCAACGTGATGCGCGGGGAGATGTCCATCGTGGGCCCACGGCCGCCGCTTCCCAGCGAGGTGGAGCAATACGAGCGCTGGCAACGAAAGCGACTTTCTGTGAAGCCGGGCATCACCTGCATCTGGCAGATCTCCGGCCGCAACGACGTCACCTTCGAGCAGTGGGTGCAGATGGACATCGACTACATCGACCGATGGTCACTGTGGCTCGATGTGAAAATCTTCCTCAAGACGATCCCGGCGGTGCTGCTGCGGCGCGGCGCCAGTTAGCGCGCGGCGGCATGGGGCAGTCAGGCCGGTGGGGCCAGGAGTGTCGCCGCGGCGTGCCTCGTCACGGCGAGGTCAGTTGTTCGATGCCCCACGCCCACCTGAGATGAACGAGAGGATCTCCTCCGCCACCTCGCGCGCGGTTCGTTCGGTCGTCACGTGTAGATCGGGCTGTTCGGGGCGGTCGTAGGTACCGGTGAGGCCGGGGAGCATGGGGATCTCGCCGCGCTCCGCCCGGGCGTAGATCTCTTTTTCGTCGCGCGCTTGGCAGACCTCAAGGGGCGTGTCCACGAACACCTCCACGAGGGTGGCCGGCGCCACGGTGGCGCGGGCGCGGGCGCGGGCGCGGGCGTCGGGGGAGGTGAAGGCGCAGATGCACGAGAATCCCGCGTCATTCATGAGCTTGGCGGCGTCCATACCCCGGCGCAGATTCTCCACGCGCTCGGGCGCGGAGTAGCCGAGGTCCCGACTCAGACCCACGCGCATGGCTTGCCCGTCGAGCAGGGCGACCGCCCAGCCCGCCTCGAACATCAGCTGCTCAAGCTCCAGGGCGATCGTCGTCTTGCCCGAGGCAGGGAGCCCGGTCAAAAGCACCGTCACAGGCGCGTGTTGATAGCGCGCGACTCGTTCCTCTGGACTCACCTTGCTCACCGGTACCCGCGCCAGCGCGGCGTCGGCCGGGGCCCGACCGCTCCGGTCCTCCGCGTCGGCGGACTTGCGATCCAAGATCATCCCCGCGCCCACGGTAAGGTTGGTCATGCGGTCCACGAGGATGAAGCTGCCGGTGGCCCGGTTGCGGCGGTAGGCGTCGTGGGCGATGGGGCGGTTCAAGGCGAGCTTGCAGCGCCCGATCTCGTTGAGAGACAGCCGCGGGGTCTGCTGGCGCCGGAGGGTGTTCACGTCCACTCGGTAGCGGATATTGGTGGTGTTGCCGACGCATCGCGAGCCCGACTGCATCACCCAGTAGTCCCGCCCTTCGACCATGGGGTCGTCGGCCATCCAGACCACCATGGCGTCCAGCTCATTGGCGACCTTGGGGACGTTGCCAGGGTGGACGAGCATGTCGCCGCGGCTGATGTCCAGCTCATCC
>CALKDV010000103.1 GCA_938084085.1 uncultured Nannocystaceae bacterium | reverse complement strand
TGGGTCTCGACGTGGTCCGCCTCGACGACGCTGTCGGTGAGTTCGACATCTTCTGCACCGCCACCGGGAACAAGGACATCATCACGGCAGATCACATGAGCCGGATGAAGCACAACGCCATCGTCTGCAACATCGGTCACTTCGACAACGAGATCGACATGGCGGGGCTTGAAGCCATGGCGGAGCGCGGCGAGGTCGAGAAGATCGAGATCAAGCCCCAGGTGCACGAGTGGCGCTTCAAGAACACTACGCACGGCCCCGGGGGTAGCGGACACAGCATCCTCGTGCTCGCCGAGGGACGCCTGGTGAACCTCGGCTGCGCCACCGGGCACCCGAGCCTCGTCATGAGCGCTTCGTTCACCAACCAGACCATCGCCCAGATCGAACTTCACACCAGCGCCGAGACCTATGGGGACAACATGCTCACCAAGGCGGACGGCAAGGCGCCTGAGGTGGTCACCTTACCCAAGAGCCTCGACGAGAAGGTTGCGCGGCTCCACCTCGAAAAGTTCGGGGCGAAGCTCACCGGCCTCTCCGAGGATCAAGCGAAGTACCTCGGCATCCCGCGCCAGGGTCCCTTCAAGCCCGGTCACTATCGCTACTAGGGGCTGTCGGGACGAGACGGGGAGTCTTCGAAGTTCGAAGGCTCCCTTTCTTTTTTGGCGGGATGGAGGGGGACGCCTCTCGCGTCTACTCCTCGGTGTCGTCGTCCGTGGGGATCGATGTTGTGGAGGTGGGGCTGGGTTGCTGCGCCTCTGCGAGAGCGGGGGGTGCCGCCGGTTCACCGGCTCGTAGGTTCGCCAGAGTGTCTTCCAACTCTTCAATTTTTGTCCTCGTGAGTTTGAGGTTCTTCGCGATATTTTCAGCTTTACGGTCGTACTCCGCCTCTTTAATCTCGGCGTTGGGTGCGTTCTCAAGCGCGCGCGCGCGGGACTCATCGAAGCGCGCCATCCCCCGTTCGATGCGAGTAAGTCGATCCTGTGCGCGGCGGAGATCACGTTCTGCCCGGGCGATTTTCTCTTCGCGGGTCTGGGGCTCCACTTCGGGCTCGGCGGCCACGAGGCCTCGCGATTGAGGGCTGCCCGCGGCGTCTCTGTTGGTGCGGCGGGCGGGATCGGAGGCCCGAGCGCCGATGCTGCCGTCGGCGCGAGCGACTGTGCCGCTCGCGCTCTTGCTCGCGTCGCGGGGCTTGTCGCCCTCGTCCGAGCCGCCAAAGAGGAACCAACCGGCGAATCCTAGAATCAACAGCCCGACCACAAGGGTGGAGGCCATCCCGCCTTCTTCATCTTTGGAATTGTCCGCGCCTTGCTCACTCATGGCCGCAGAGTATAACTCTTGCAGCGAGGTGATGCACCGGCGACGACACGACGATGAGGACGGGCGATGCAGCGAGGAACGATCGCCTGTGCCTGAGGTCGTTGCACCCGCCGAGGGGTCGTGGCCGTCCGAGGCGGGAGATGGCGCGGGTGAGGGGATCTCATGCGGCTATACGGATGGGACGGAGCCTGGGCGAGAATTTCTCGACATTGAGATTGAGGTTACGGAGGCTGGGGCGGGCTACCGCCTCGACCGATTTTTAGCCAAGCGATTTGAGCGGCTCTCCCGCAGCCGAATCCACCGGATCATCGAGCTCGGCCGCGTGACAGAGGCGGGCTCGGGGACGCCCCTCGTTCGCAAACAGTTCCGAGTGCATGAGGGGCAGCGCATCGTGGTCCATCGTCCCGTGCCGGATGAGCCCGATGTGGTCATGGACTATGACGTCGTCTTTCAAGATTACGCGATGCTCGTGATCAACAAACCAGCAGGAATCCCAGTTCACCCGACCGCGCGATATCTCCGTCACACCCTCACGGCCCTCATGGACACGCGACTCGGGGTGGGACACGGGTGGGAGATGGCGCATCGATTGGATCGCGAGACCTCTGGCGTGATGGTCTTTGGCCAACGCGGGGGGATGGCGGCCGCGCTTAAGAATGGGTTCTTCCGCCGCACAGTTCGTAAAGAGTATCTCGCGCTCGTCCACGGGAGACTTTCCGAATCTCAGGAGATCACGGTGCCGCTCGGGCCCGCCCGTGACTCTAGAATCAATATTAAGATGGGCGAGTGCCCGCAAGAGGAAGGGGGCCTCAGCGCAGAGACCTTCGTAACTCCACTCAAGGAGGGGACATTTCGTGACGCACCGATCACGCTGGTTCGTGCCCAGCCTCGCACGGGACGCACGCATCAAATCCGAGCGCACCTCGCTCATATCGGCCATGGAATTGTAGGCGACAAGCTCTACGGGGTACCCGAGGAGGTGTTCTTGTCGATCGTGGAAGATGGCCGGCCGATGGCCGACGTGGAGGAGGAACTCGGGCTCGCTCGGCACGCTCTTCACGCGTCATCCATCGAGCTCAATCATCCCGCGACCGGTGCGCGCGTCACGTTTCGGACGCCGTGGCCCGCGGCGCTCTCGGATGTGCTGGCAGTGGATGCTCCCGGCTGAAGAGGGCACCCCGTCGCGGGTGTCGCGGCGAGGGCGGCTCGCTTCCGCGCGTGGAGGGGTTGCGCCGGGTCGGACAATGCTTAGAGTAGTCGCTCATGAGTCTACGCATGGAACAACTCGCGGGTCGGGCCCGCTGGACATGGTCAGTCGGCGAGTTCTCGGGCATCGAGACCCGGGTCCACTGGACCGTCGCGGTCTTCGCCTTGTACCTCGCGCTGAGTGCGGCGTGGTCGGGGGGAGGGGCGGTCGGCGCGGGGCTCGCCGTGTGTGCGTTGGGCCTCGTGCTCGGGTTCGTGTGGCTTCACGAGCTTGGCCACGCGATGATGGCCCGCCACTACGGTATCGGGACTCGCTCGATCACGCTGTCTCCGCTCGGGGGGCTCGCGAGTCTCTCGTCGTTGCCGCGTACGCCGAAACAAGAACTCCACGTCGCGCTCGCGGGTCCGCTCGTGAACGTGGTGTTGTTCGTGGTCGCGTGGGGGATGGGGCAGTTGATGAGTCGCGAGCTGGGGGTCGTCGGCGTGCTGCTGGACGTGGCCCTATGGTCCAACGCGATGCTCGCAATATTTAATCTGTTGCCGGTATTCCCCATGGACGGCGGACGGGTGATGCGCGCGTGGCTTGAGCAGTCACGAGGTCGCCTCCAGGCCACGGAGATCACTGCGAAGGTGGGCGGCTATCTGGCCATCGTCCTCGGTGTTTGGGCTTTCGCGACGGGGCAGTTTATGACGGCGATGATCGCGGTGTTCGTGTGGCGACTCGGGCGTATGGAGCTCGCGCAGGTGCGCGCTCGGGCGGGGTCGCCCGCGGGGCGCTCGTTTGGGAGTGGGGTCGGGGCGTGGTCGAATCAGCGCGCTCAGCCGCGACGTACGGCCGGGCCGGTCCTCGACATTCCGCACATCGAACGACCGAGCCCCAGGTCCTGAGACCACCGGGGAGTCGGCGGCGAGCCTATTGGCGTTTGTTGGTCAACACCTGGGCGACATGACCTGACAGCACCTCGATCTCTGTGGTCACGCCTTCTTCGACGACCACGACGACCTGTGCGCGAACGCTGCCCTCGGCCAGCGTGAGCGAGCGGTCTGGCAGCACGATCTTCTCCACGCCCGGAGGCTCTTGATCTAGGGCGAACCGGGCCCGCCCTTCATTCCAAACGAGAGTTCGAGTCAGCGTGGAGAGGTCTGTGCCCTCGGGGAGTACGAAGGGGTGGGCCCGCTCCCACGCCGCGTGCCGGACGGCCAGGACATAGGCGCACACGCTGCAGAACATTGCGAAGGCTGCGAAGATGGCGAGGCCGCGTCGGATACGACGACCGGCGTCGTAGCCGGCGAGCCCGCCTCGGTGATAGTCGGTGGGGGGGATCGCCGTGAGCAGCTGCTCGTGCGGAGACTCGCGAGAGTCTCGCTCCCATTGTGGAGGACGAGTCTCGGTGGCGTCCTCAGCGTGCTCGGTGCCCGGCACACGAGGCCCTTGCGGATCAGCGATTGTCCTCGTCCATGATCCGGGCGCCCTCCATCAAAAGCCCCGTCGTGGTCGATTGGATCTCGTCGTCCATGTCCACTTCCATCGCCGAGAAGCTGAACTTTCCCTTGGTCCACGCGAGGGCCGCGTAGACCGACTGGCGTCCGTCGAGATCATCGCGCTTCTCCACGCGC
Organism: uncultured Nannocystaceae bacterium; assembly: GCA_938084085.1. Classification (GTDB taxonomy): domain Bacteria; phylum Myxococcota_A; class Polyangia; order Nannocystales; family Nannocystaceae; genus JAAZXR01. Next base: position 1,684 of record CALKDV010000103.1, on the reverse strand, counting down.
GCTTGGATGACTTGCCCACGCCGAAGGAAGAAACGAGCGACGGTGTCGTCTTCGCCGTTCTTCAGCAGCAGCAGGCCGTCCTTGCGCTCCATCTCCAGCATCACGAGCAGGCTCGAGAGCCCGAGCTGTTCGAGACGTCCTCGAAGGCCGCTGTTTTTTCGACGAATCCCCGGGAAGGTGTGCGTCTCCGTGTTGGGAGACCCTTCATCGTCGGGTGCGGTCGGGTTGGGCGGGTCGTGACTGTCCTGCGAAGCCGGTGCGCCCTGCGGATCCTGGGGCGGCGCCATGCCGGGATCCACGTGCGCGCCATCTTGGCCCGGCGCCGGATAGCCTGGGGGGGGATGTCCGTATCCTGGCGGATAACCGTACCCAGGTTGCATGGGAGGATAGCCCGGCGGAGGCTGGCCATATCCGTATCCTGGAGGAGGCGGCTGGCCGTAACCGTAGCCCGGAGGAGGAGGCTGTCCGTATCCTGGAGGAGGAGGCTGACCGTAGCCGTAGCCCGGCGGCGGCTGTCCGTACGGCCCGGGCCCTGCCGGTGGTCCTACCGTCGGATTCGGCTGGGTGGGAACTCGCGCTGGGTGGGGCTGGGCTGTGCCTTGCGGGTGCGGCTGGGAGGGGGCGTCCGTTGCTGGGACGCTCGGGGAGTCCGCGGTGCCGTTCACCGCCGCGTGGACGCGCTTTTCAAGGTCGTCGAATCGAAACGGTTTGGTGATGTAGTCCTCTGGCGCGAGTCCCATGGATCGGAGCTTGCCTTCGTCCTTGCCGAGCGCCGTCAAGTAGAGCACCGGCACACTTTGGAGCGATGGGTCGGCACGCATTTCCGAGACCAACTTTTGTCCATCCATCTCCGGCATCATCACATCGGTGATGACTAGATCCGGCTTGTTCCGCCGGGCCAGATCGAGGGCTTCCCGCCCGTGCTTGGCCGTCTCAACGACGTAATTCCGGGTCTTGAGGGTCGAGGACACCATCCTCAAGATCCAGGGATCGTCATCCACGACGAGTAGATGAATGGGATTCATGGGACTGCGATAGCGTAGGCAGGGTGCCTTGGGGTGTCAAACCGCAATCGCCGTCTAAGCGCGAGATTTTTGCTCTTGAAGGCGGCAAAAGAATCACCTAGGGATCGGCTGTCTAGACTCTGTTCACTCGTGGCGGTGGGTACAATTTTTCTGGCGATGGAGGGTGATGTGTCTCCGCAGTGGGGGTCATGCCGGGTCGCAGTGCTTTGTTTGGTGGGGTGCGGTGCCCCGGAATGGACGGGAACCATGTGTCTAGGGATGGTGTGACTCGACAGGCCCCGCCGTACAGGCGGCTGGCGGAGAACGCCGCCTCCCGCGCGCCTATGGGGCCAGCGGCTCCCGCCCCTAAAAATGCGTGAATGACGCGCCCCACGAGCACCGCCCAGGAGCGGTCGCGAACTGTGATCCGTGGGCGAACGGCTGCGGGCATCTGATTCGACTTACCTTTCATGGAGCCGAGCGCGGTGCCCTCCCACTCGCCCAACCCCCAAAGGAAGAGACAAAGACCCGATGCGTGCGTGGGAACCCTCCGATCGCTCCGCGGATGGATGCTCGATAATGCGCAGCACCCGCGATCTGCAATGGTGTGATGCAGCCCCTGAGACGATCTTGCTGGGCGCGGGACTTCGCGGGGCGTTCGTGGATGGGATGGAGCGCGC
>CALKDV010000102.1 GCA_938084085.1 uncultured Nannocystaceae bacterium | reverse complement strand
TCTCGCCGATCACAGTTCCGGCACTGAAAGTCATCAAGCGCTTCGTGCGGCCACCTTCGAGGGTGATCACCACGTCCGCAGAACCTCCGGTAATGAGGAACAGCTCGCGGTCATCGTCTCCCTCTTCGAACAGTGCATCTCCTGGGCCGAACTCGGATCGTGTGATGCGCTCCTGAAAATTTGAGAGCTCCGCCTCATTGAGACCTTGGAGGATCGGGATGTCTCGAAGCTCAACGATCGTGTGTTCCGCACCTTCGTCGTCAAACTCCACGATCACACGCTCCTCAAAGAACTCAAGCGCCATGTCCGTGTCGGGGAAGAGCAGCTCCGCTTCCATGACCTCAAACAGCCCCGCCTCTCGCATGGCGAGGGCGAGGGGGCCGTCGGCCTCCACGTAGCTCAGCCCCATCATACGCCCGCTCGACCGGAGACCGGCGCATGTCTGCTTGAGGAGGCGGGCGGTGGTGATGTCGAGGTCTTTGACCCTCTTCATATCCAAAATAATGTAGCGCGCCCCGCCGTCGGCGAGTCGACCGATCTCATTGGCGAGGTGGTCCGCGCTCCCAAAAAACATCGCGCCTTCCAATTCCAAGATCGCGATCTTGTCTCCGTGGGACTCAAGGAAGCCCATGAGTCGCTCACTGCGTTGACGCTTGGAGTGGACGTGGGTTGCGTCGTGCAGGCGGCGAATGACCGATCGGCTCATGGTCACGACAAACATGAGGATCGAGACGCCCACCCCGACCGCGACGGCGGCCACGAGACCGCTCACGATGGTGACCACCATGACCAAAACGATGACGACACCGCTCTGCCAAAGCTGCGGCTGCTGCAGGAGGCTGCGGGGCTTGACCATCCGCTTGAAGAGCTGGAGCGACCACACGTCGAACATGTGGGCGGCGATGACCAAGAGGATCCCTGACAGGGCCGCCTTGGGGAGATAGCCGACGAAGCTGCCGAGCGCGAGGTAGACTGCGAGCATGATCAGGCTGGAGAACACGCCCGAAATTTTCCCACGGCCCCCAGCGCCATAGTTGGCTTGGCTGGGGCCGATCGCTGCGGCAGCCGACATCCCGCCGAACGCGGAGGCCACCATGCCGCCCAAGCCCTGACCGAGGAGCTCCCGGTTCGCGTTGGCGCGGGCGCCGGTCTGGCTCTGCATCGCAACGGAGGTCATCAGCGACTCGATGGATCCCAGGATGGCCAGGGAAAAGGACGCGATGAACAAGAACGGGGCGTAGCTGAGGAAGGCGTCCGCTTGGAGCATGTCAGCGGCGTAGTGGGGTGTGGGCATCCCCGAGGGAATCTCTCCGACTACGGCGCCGACGTAAGACTCGCCGAGGCCAAAGAAGAGCGCGTAGTGAACGGCGGAGCCCGCGAGCAGCCCGAGAATGCTGCCGTGGAGCTTGGTGGTGATCTTTTTGCCATGCCACATGACGATCGCGGTGGTCAGGCCGACCACCGTGGCAAGGGGCCGCAGCTCACCGAGGAGGTCGGCGGGGTGGGGGGCGACCCCCATCAGGTTCCAGATCTGGGTGCCCACGATGAGCACCGCCGCTCCATTCAAGAAGCCGGCGATGACCGGGTAGGAGATAAACTTCACCAACGTCCCCAGCCGAAGCATCGCGAACAACACCTGGAGTGCGCCCGCCATAAACACCACGAGTAACGCGAGGATCAAGATCTGATCGGGTGGGAGGTCTTCGCCCATCAGGTGTGTCGTGACCGCGGCCAACACGAGGGCGAGCGGCGCGCGAGGCTCCGTGATGACGGCAGGCGCGCCCAAGATCGCGGCGATGACACCGGCGATGATCAGCCCAAAAAGTCCCGCCTGGATTCCCTTGTCGGTGAACTGCTCACCGAGCGGGGCGAACGCGATGAGGCCGTATGCGATGCACGACGGGAGCGCGACAATGGTCGCCGCGAGTCCGCCCGAGAGCTCACCTGCGATGCTCCAGGTCTTGGGTGGCTTCGTCGGCGGAGAGGTGGTGGACGGCTTCGTCTTAGGACTCGTGGAAGATTCCGTGTCTTCGAGCATCACCGGGACTCTATCAGGCTGAGGTTCGCCGCGCGGAAGTGTTCGTGCCACGCGGTGATCGCAGAGAAAAACTCTGGGGCCGCGTGGCGGTCATTGGGGGGGGGCACTTTCGCGAGGGAGGAGGGCGCTCTCGAGCTGGGAGACCGGAAGTTTGGCCGCGGGTCGAGCCTGATTTGACCTAGAAATCTTTGCTCTTGCGCGCTCGCAGCAAGGGGATGAAGTGATCCAGCGGAGGATGGCCCGCGTAGACATCAAGGACTCCTCCTACCCGACACGTCGGATGGAGTCGGGACAGCCACTATGAAATATCGAAACATTCGAATCATCCTCGGCGCAGCGCTCGTTGCTGTGACCGGCCACCAGCTAACGGCGAACGCCGCCGACCACACCGACTCACCAGGAGCGTCCGATGACCCTGCCGCGGACATCGCGGATCTGTATGCATGGACCTCCGCGGAGGGTCGAATGACCGTCGTGCTCACCTTCGCTCCATTTGGAGAGGCGGGCGTGGGCGCGACCTATGACCTCAACACACTCTACGGCGTGCACGTAGACACGAACGGGGACAACACGCCCGACCAGGACATCTGGGTGCGGTTTGGCCAAAATCCTCAAGGAGACTGGGGTGTTCAAGCGGCGGGGCTCCCGGGTGAAGCAGGGGCGCTCGAAGGAGCCGTTGATTCCACCATCGAAGGAAGCGCCGGAAGCATGCTCTTCGCGGGGCTGCGCGAGGACCCCTTCTTCTTCGACTTCGAGGGGTTTGGGGACACCTTGGCG
>CALKDV010000101.1 GCA_938084085.1 uncultured Nannocystaceae bacterium | reverse complement strand
GAGCAGGGCATTAGAGCCGTATTTCGTGAGTTCGGCGCTGGTGTTATCCATCACCAAAACACGGTCGCGTTTGCGCATAAACGGGCTGTAGAGCTCCCGGATGGGGGCCGCAGCCTCTTCACTTCGCGCCCCGATGACCACCCGATCAGGCTTTTGAAAGTCCTGGACAGCCGCCCCCTCCTTGAGGAACTCGGGGTTGGAGATGACCTCGAAGGGCACGGAGGTCAGCGCCTCCATCCTTGAACGCACCTCACTCGCAGTCCCCACGGGTACGGTTGATTTCATCACCACCGTCTTCGGGGTCTCCATCGTCCGCGCGATGTCCTCAACCGCCTTGAACACGTAGCTCAGGTCCGGTCCACCGTCCGCGGCCGGTGGTGTCCCGACGCAGACAAAGACAGCCTCCGCATCGGCGACCGCGGCCGCCGAGTCGAGCGTGAACGTCAATCGGCCAGCCCGGACTCCCCTGCGCACCAGCTCCTCCAAGCCGGGCTCGTAAATCGGGATCTGCCCGTCGTTGAGTTGCTGGACCTTGTGCTCGTCGATGTCCACGCACACGACCTGGTTGCCGCTGTCGGCGAAGCACGTACCCGACACGAGGCCGACATATCCGGTTCCGATCACTGCAAGTTTCATGGGTGTTCTCTGTTCGCTGTTCCTACAGACCCGTTCGTCATCCGCGCCTCGATGAACCTGGGACGGGTGACATTGGGGCGCGACGAATGCCTCGCTTATGCCTCGAATCGCCCCCCGATGCCACACGTGGGGTTCGCCATTCCGCCACCGTCGACCACGCAAACTCGCCGATCCCAACGCCAAGGCCGCCGGACCCAACGTTCTTTGCACCTCACACGAGCGACCCGCGCTTCCGCCCTCCGCGCCGATGACGCACCCGCCGGGCGCTGACAGGACCTTGGCACCGATCCGCCGGTTGGGGTGAGCACGACACACCGCCTGCCATGAGCGCGTGTCGGGTTTTTAACTCTCGAACGTACAGACCGCCAAAATGTGGACTTCCATCCGCGGACAAAAGGAGGGTTTTCGTACCTCTCAACGCCCCATTGGGGACACCTGGGCCCACCCAAGGGACCAAATCCAACAAATTCGGGGGTTCTGAGCGCGGTGGTACGATCTTTGCTCCTCTCTAGACCGCACGGCCTCGCGTATGTCCCCTGATTTCACCCCGCTGGTTTCCGATCTTCGCGCCATGTTCCCGGGCGCGGGTGCGGGCGTCATTCCCCTCCACGCGCCCGCTTTCCGCGGCAAAGAGCGCGAATACCTGCTCGAGTGCGTGGAGAGCACCTTTGTGTCGAGCGTGGGCGCGTTCGTCGATCGCGCGGAGGAGGTTCTGGCCGCCCAGACAGGAGCCGCGTACGCCGTGGCGTGCGTCAACGGCACGAGCGCCCTCCATCTTTGCCTGGTCGCCGCTGGCGTCCGCTCGGGCGACCTCGTATTGACCCAGGCCTTCTCGTTCGTGGCCACCGCCAACGCCATCGCCTATACGGGGGCGACCCCCGCCTTCTTGGATATCGACCGGGAGACGCTCGGCCTCTCCCCCGCAGCCGTCGCCGAGTTCATGGCGAACGAATGCGAGCGGGACGCGAAGGGCGACTGGATCCATCGCGCATCCAGGCGACGCGTCTCCGCCTGCGTACCCATGCACAGCTTTGGATTCGTGGCAGACCTCGACGGGCTCGCCAAGGTCTGTCGTGAGTTCGACTTGGCGCTCGTGGAGGACGCCGCCGAATCTCTCGGTTCAACCTACAAGGACGTCCACAGCGGCACGGTAGGCGTGATGGGGGCCTTGAGCTTTAACGGCAACAAGATCGTCACGGCGGGAGGTGGTGGGATGATCCTGACGAACGATGAGGCGCTGGCCAAGCGGCTCAAGCACCTAAGCACCCAAGCGAAGATGCCCCACAAGTGGGAATATCGACACGACAGCATCGGGTACAACTATCGGATGCCCAACCTCAACGCCGCGCTGCTCTGCGCCCAAATGGAGCAGCTTCCGAGCTACCTCGCGAGGAAGCGCGCCCTCGCGAGTCAGTACGCTGCGCTCTTGGACGACACTCCCCTCTCCTTTTGCAACGCGCCGGCGGGACAGTCACCCAACTTCTGGTTGTGCTGCGCGCTGCTCGAAAACGGAGAGCAACGCGACGCGTTTTTAGCGACGGCCAACGCCGCGAAACTCATCTGCCGCCCCGCGTGGGAGCTCTTGAGCGAACTTCCGATCTACGACCACGCGATTCAGCATGGAACGCTGCCGGTCTCCCGCGACATTCAAGCTCGCATCGTCAACCTCCCTTCAAGCCCGCACCATTTTGATGACTGACCCCAGCACCCCGTCCGCTGAGGACCTCTCGGGATCCATCGTCGTCGTGGGCGGTGGTGGACACGCCTGCGCCATCCTTGACGTCCTCGACGGCATCAACCGCTGGGAGGTCCTCGGGCTCCTCGACCCCGCCTTAGAGCCGTCGACGGAGCGATACGGGGTCCGCGTCCTCGGAGGAGACGAAGCTCTCAAGCCGCTCGTCGATCGCGGATGCAACGTGGCCATCGGGGTCGGACAGGTCAACACGAGCAGCCCGAGGCACGCGCTGTTTCAACGCTTGCGCGAGATGGGGGCGAGGCTCCCCGCCATCGTCTCCGCCCGCGCCTACGTGAGTCCGCGCGCGACGCTGGGCCCCGCGGTTCAGGTACTTCACGGCGCCATCGTCAACGCCGACGCCTCGATCGGTGCCAACACCATCGTCAATTCTAAGGCGCTCATCGAACACGAGGCGACGATCGGCGCCGACTGCCATATCTCCACGGGCGCCATCATCAACGGCCGGACATCCCTTGGCCCCCGCACCTTCCTTGGGAGCGGCGCCGTCGTCCTTCAATCCCTCGAGCTCTCAAGCGACATCACCGTTGGCGCCGGTGCCGTCGTGGCGAGGCCGCTCACACGCCCAGGTACCTACGTCGGTGTGCCCGCGAGACCACTCCCATGAATACGCAGCCCCCCATCGCCACCGACGCCCTACGGCCCCACACCTTCGTGATCGCTGAGGCAGGAGTCAACCATAACGGGCAGATCGCTCTCGCTGAAAAACTCGTGGACGCCGCCGCACACTCGGGCGCTGACGCTGTGAAGTTTCAGACGTTCAAGGCCGCAAAGCTCGTCACCGCCGCGGCTAAAAAAGCCGAATACCAGGTCACCAACACCAAGGTGGCGGGCACCCAGTACGAGATGTTGAAGGCGCTTGAGTTGAGCAACGAGCATCACCATCATCTCCGGCGATACGCGACTGAGCAGGGCATCATGTTCTTGAGTTCGCCGTTCGACATCGACAGCATGGGCCTCCTGGAGTCGCTGGACATGAAGATTGGCAAAATCCCGTCAGGGGAGCTGACCAATCTCCGGTTCCTGCAAGCGATGACGCGGCATTTCCCTGAGTTGATCATGAGCACGGGCATGGCCTCGCTCGCTGAGGTCCTCGCCGCACTTCAGGTGCTCACCGACGCCGGCGCGAGCCGTGACAACATCACGATTTTACACTGCAACACGGAGTATCCAACACCGATGGAAGACGTGAACCTCCGCGCGATGCAGACCCTCCGCGACGCCACCGGCTGCCGCGTCGGATACAGCGATCACTCCCTCGGCATCGAGGTCCCCATCGCCGCGACCGCCCTCGGTGCCGTCGTCATCGAGAAGCACATCACCCTCGACCGGGATCTGCCTGGCCCGGATCATCGCTGTTCTCTCGAGCCCGACGAGCTCGTGCGCATGGTGCGAGGCATCCGCAATATCGAGCAGGCCCTCGGCAGCACGGCCAAGGAGCCGAGCCCCTCCGAATCAAAGAATATTGAAATCGCGCGACGGAGCCTCCACGCCGCGACCCCGCTGCCGGCGGGTCATGTGGTGTGCGAGGACGATCTCATTGCTCGCCGCCCCGCGACGGGCCTGTCTCCGATGCTCCTTGAGCGTGTCATCGGACAGACGCTGAAGCGAGCGGTCGACGCCCAGCAACCTCTCACCGACGACCACGTCGACGTTGAACCCCACGAGGCCAAATGACACAACGCATCGGTGTCCTCACGAGCTCGCGCGCAGATTTTGGGATCTACACTCCCCTGCTGCGCGCGCTTCGAGCGACGCCCTCCTGGCACACGGAGCTGATCGCCTTTGGCACGCACCTCTCCCGCGACCATGGATACACCGTGGAGCACATGGAGCGAGAGGGATTTACCGCGACCCATCGAATCCCGGACTGTTTCGCCACCGAGGACTCCCCACAGGGGGTG
>CALKDV010000100.1 GCA_938084085.1 uncultured Nannocystaceae bacterium | reverse complement strand
TCCGCGAACATCTCCAGCCAGCCTCGAAGCTCGCTGGTCTGCACGATCTCGTCGGTGTCCATCTGCGAAGCCGAGCGGTACGGGTCCATGTCGCCCTCGATGCGAGCCTCCGTATCGCGCATGCCCTGCTCGATGGCAGCCCGCTCCTCGGGATCCTCCGAGAGGATCTCAAAGTCATCGTCGAGCTTGGTGTTGAAGGCGGCGATGGCGAGGGTGCGTCCCTCCATCACCGACAGCCGCGACACCGGCGTCGAAAGCTGCACCACCGGGTCGTAGGGCATGCCCGCCATGGCGTAGTAGCCGGCGCCCGAGGCCTTGCGTAACAGCACCGTGAACATGGGCACCTCGTTGGTGGAGTTGGTGTAGATGAGGCTTGAGCCGTAGCCCAGAAGGCCCTGGGCCTCCGCCTCGGCGCCCACGTCGAAGCCCGAGATGTCTTGCAACCAGATGAGCGGGATCCCGTCGGCGTTGCAGGCCCGCGAGAACGCGGCGATCTTGGCGATGCCCGCGCGGTACAAGATGGCCGCCGGGCGCTGGCGGTCGCCGTGCTCAGGGTCACCCACGAGCCCCTGGCGGTTGGCGATGAAGCCGGCGTACAGGCCACCGACGCGGCCCACCCCGCAGATCATCTCCTCGCCCTGCTCGGCCATGACCTCCCAGAACATGGACTGGTCGCACAGGCGGGCGAGCACCTCGGCGGCGTCGTAGGCCTCGCGGTGATCCGGGGGTAGCAGGCCGCACAGCTCGTGCGCCGGGTAGGCGGGATCGAGGGGGCCGCGGCCGTGGCGGTAAAAGTCGGCGCCCGACGAGGGCAGCTTTTGCACCTCGCGGCGCAGGCAGTCAATGAGCACCTCGTCGTTGGGTACGCGCACATCGGCGCAGCCGCTTTGATGCACGTGCACCTCGGGGCCGCCGATGTCGAGGCTGGTGATCTTCTGGGACTTGGCACCCTTGATGAGCGCGGCGCCGGCGATGACCATGTAGGCCTGCTCGGTCATGTAGACCCGGTCGGAGATGATGGGCATGTAGCCGCCCCCGGCGATGCAGTCGCCGAACACCCCCGCGAGCTGCGGCACGCCGTGGGCCGACAGCAGGCTGTTCTTCTTGAAGATGTGGCCTGCGCCTGTGCCCCCGGGGAAGCTTTTGGACTGCTCCGGCAAAAATAATCCCGAGCAGTCCACCAGATAGATCGTGGGGATCTTTAGCCGCAGCGCCATGGTCTGGGCGCGCTCGATTTTCTCGGGGGTCTTGGGCCACCACGAGCCCGACGCCACCGTGTTGTCGTTGGCGATGACCATGCACCACCGACCCTCCACGCGCGTGAAGGCGGTGACCACTCCGGCGCCCGGGCACTTCATGCCCTTGTCGCCAAAGCCCACGTCGTAGTTGACGAAGGTGCCCACCTCGAAGATGCGGGTGCCGGCGTCCTTGAGCAGCTCCACGCGCTCGCGGGCGGTGAGCTTGCCCTTTTTGTGGACGCGCTCTTTGTACTTGTCGCCCCAGCCGGCGGCGACCTCGGCGCGCCGTTCGTCGAGCACAGCGTCGAGGGCCTCGTGCGTTTGGCGGTGGTCGTGGAACGTGCGGTCGTCGGCGACCTGGTCGCGGGGGCGACCGATGGGGGTCAAGGGGACGTGGGCCATGGGGGTTCTCCTGGTGCCGAGGCGGCTCGCTACGCGGCGCTCGGTCCATCCTTCGTGTGGGTGGACGGGGTGGGGGGCCAGCCTGGGATGGCGCGGGTGTCGTAGTCACCGCTGCGAAACTTGAGGTTGTTCAGAATCTCGAGGTGCATGGGCGCCGTGGTGGGCACCCCCTCGCAGCGAAGCTCCTTGAGCGCCGCGATCATCTTGTCGCAGGCGGCCTCGCGGGTGTCGGCGTGGGTGATCACCTTGCACAAGAGGCTGTCGTAGTGGGGCGGCACCACGTAGCCCGCCTCCACGTGGGTGTCGACCCGGACGCCCTCGCCGCGGGGGATCTCCCAGGTGGTGATTGCGCCGGGGGCGGGGCGGAAGCTGTCGTTGGGATCCTCCGCGTTGATCCGGCACTCGATGGCGTGGCCGGTCAACGTGATGTCGTCTTGCGTCATGGACAGCGGGTGCCCCGCGGCCACGCGGATCTGCTCTTGGACCAAGTCCACGCCGCTGCGCATCTCGCTGACGCAGTGCTCCACCTGCAGGCGCGTGTTCATCTCCATGAATCGCAAGGTGCCGTCTTGGTCGAGCAAGAACTCCATGGTGCCGGCGCCCACGTAGCCGATGGCGGCGGTGGCGTGCACGGCGGCCGCGATGGTGCGAGAGAGCTCCGCCGGGTCGAGCACCGGCGCGGGGGATTCCTCGATGAGCTTTTGGTGGTTGCGCTGCACGGTGCAGTCGCGCTCGCCGAGGTGCACAACGTTGCCGTAGCGATCCGCGAGCAGCTGAAGCTCGATATGGCGGCCGCCCTCGATGAGACGCTCGAGGTAGACGCGGTCGTCGCCGAAGGCCGCCCGAGCCTCGGCGCTCGCGTCGTCGAAGGCCTGCCGCACCTCGTCGCCGCTCCGGGCGATGCGCATGCCTCGTCCGCCGCCGCCGCTCTCGGCTTTCAAGAGCACGGGGTAGCCCACGGACTCGGCCACCGCGAAGGCCTCGTCGCGATTGGCCAAGATGCCGTCACTGCCGGGGATTAAGGTGAGGCCCGCGTGACCCATGGCCTTCTTGGCCGGGGTTTTTTTGCCCATCAGGTGCATGACATGGGCGGGCGGTCCGAGGAAGGTGACACCGTGTTGCTCACACAGCCCCGCGAAGCGCGGCTGCTCCGCCAAAAATCCCCACCCGGGGTGCAGCGCCGTACAGCCGGTCTGCACGGCCGCTTGGACCACGCGCGTCATGTCGAGGTAGGACTCGCTGGCGCGGGCGGGGCCGAGCAGCACGGTCTCTCGGTCGCGGGTGTACGGCGCGCGGGCGTCCGCCGCGGAGACCGCGAAGACGGGGGTGATGCCCATCGCGTCGCAGGCGGTGGCGATGCGCACCGCCACCTCGCCGCGATTGGCGATCAAGAGCTTATGAAAGCCTCCTGCCATGGTTCGCGCACCGTATCACCCCGAGCGGGGCGCGGTCATGGGGGGCGTGGACGGGGCGGGGCCGGCGCTAGGCGGCCGAAGAGGATTTGACGCCCAGCCAGTCCAAGGCGCTGGCTTCGTCTTCAAAGATCTGGAGGCGTGGGGCCTCGCCCTCGGGGAGCGCGTGCAGGCTCTGGCGCACGTAGTCGAGGTCGGTGACCACGGCGACCTGCTCGGCGCGTTGCACCAAGGAGCGGCGGTGGGCGGACAGGCCCGCCTCAAAGCCGCGATCGGACTCCGCGCTCTTGCGGCGAAGATCGAGGAGCATGCGTTCAGGTCGGACTGTGGGTTCGAGCGCCGTCAGGATGCGACCTGCGGCGGCGTGGACCTCCACGTGACTCGCGAAGGGGCGGGCCGTGCGCCGCACGTGCACCACGTCGTCGCGGGAAAAGAGCTCAAAATAAGGGGTGAGGCAGCGTAGTTGGGGAGAAGACATCAAAGGCCAACCTTGGGTATGATCGATCTCTAAGGCGAACACGCCGCGGATGCATGGATCAGTCCCGCAAAGGGACCGTGCAGGGGCAAGAATGAGCGGTCGCGCGTGCCTGGGACCATGGTGCCCGCAATGTCGCCGATCGCAAAAAAAAGCGCCCCCATCGGTGGATGGAGGCGCTTGCGGAGTCGGTGGGATTCGAACCCACGGTAAGGTTTCCCCTACGCAGATTTAGCAAACCTGTGCCTTCAGCCTCTCGGCCACGACTCCTCAAACGGGTGCTTGCTCCCCAACCGGGGATCGGGAAACTAACGGTGGCGCGCCTGTTATGCAAGTTGAATCCGACCTCGTCATGTGGGCTTGCGACCTGCGGATCCGGTACGGAGCATCGGCCGCGGGTGGGCGGCGGCGGGCGGGTGCCCTTGTGACGGACCAACCCGTGCGCGACACTCAACCTTGGTGAGCAAACCAGAAACCATGCGCGATCAGCACGCGGACCCTCTGCGGTCGAGCGGGCCGCGCGAGGACGGTCGCACCACGGGCATCGTGTTCGAGGTGGGCTGCTTGGTGTGGGGGCTCGGGATCGGCTGGCTGGTGGTGCTCGGCCTCGCGGCTGTGGCTCCGGGCGTCATGGAAGGGGGCTCGCTGTATCTGGTTTCGCCGCTCCAGCTTGGGGTGTGTGGGCTGGTCTACGCGGCCACTGTGCGGTGGGTTGGCGTGCCGGCCCCGCCCATGGGGGCCCATGGTTTGCGTGGACCCGCGACGAGCCCCGCGCGGCCTCGGGCGCGCGCGTGGGGGGTGTGGGCCGCCCATGTGGGCGCGGCGGTGGCGGGGAGCATCTTGATCGGCGGAATCATGGAGCTGCTCGGGGTGGAGGTGGACGAGCAGGCCAAGGTGCTTGAGGCGGTGGGCGATGGGCGTACCTGGACAGCGGACTTGGTGGCCTTGTGGGTCGGCGCGGTGGTGCTCGCCCCCGTGGCCGAGGAGTGGGTGTATCGCGGGCTGTTGTTTCGTCGGCTGCGGGTGTGGGCGCCGTCGTGGGTGGCGTGGTCGTTGCCTGCGCTGATCTTCGCGGTGAGCCACGGCAACTGGAGCGGTCTGGCAATCTACGCGTGGTTGGCGCTGGTGTTTGCCAATGCCTATCGAATGAACGGCTCGCTGCGCACAGCCATGGGCGTGCACGCGGCCAACAACTTGCTCACCCTGCTTCAATTGATGCTGGTCGCCCGTCTTGGGACGTGAGCCACGAGCGGTGGAGCCCCCGTCCGTGGACGGACGAATCGGCCCGGTTGCGTGAATCGCGCGTAGCGGACGGCGAGAGAGGGAAACAGTGGTCGGTAGCGGACGGTCCGACGCGGCCACAGACCGCTGCACCGGCGACGTGGGTGTTCCGTGCCCAGCCAGGGGCAGGCCTCTCAGCGATGCACATAATTTCGGGGGTGTGGCGGGTTGCACCCGCTCGCAACCGCTGATAGCTTGCCGACCCCACGCACCCGTAGCTCAGCTGGATAGAGCGTCGGTCTACGGAACCGAAAGTCGGTGGTTCGAATCCTTCCGGGTGCGCCCCCCCTCCGCTTCACACGAAGCGGAGGGTTTTTTTATGGCGCGCGGACGGGAGGACGCGTCGGACGGATCGATGGCGTTGGCGGTGAACGCCCGATGGTGAGGCGATAGCCGCGAGCCCTGGGGCCGCGTTGTGGGGAGCGCTCGGCCTTTGGCATAGTGGGGCCATGATGAAACGCCGGTTGTTGGAGTGGTGGGCGATCCCATTGTGCGTGAGCGTGTGGGGCTGCGGCGGGAGCGAGGTGACGCTCTCGGCAGATGGTGGGGCCGAGGCGGGGGATACGGACGGCACCGACACGGACGGCACCGATACGGAGATGAGCAGTGAGTCGGGCGGTGAGACGACCTCCGGCAATGGGGATGGAGACGGAGATGGGGATGGGGATGGAGACGGGGACGGGGACGGGGACGACGACACCGACAGTGACGGCATCCCGGATGAGAGCGATCCCTTCCCGAGCGATCCCAACCTTCCCGTGGTCGCCCTGCCGAACTTGGTCTATGCCCAAACCGCATCCACCTTGTTCACGATGCTTCCTGGGAGCCCCTACACCGTGTCGACGGTGGGGAACTTCACCTACGATCAAAGCCCAGGGAGCGTGACAGATATCGCCATCGACCGATATGGGGTGCTGTACGCGGTTACGTTCAACGATTTGTTTGTGTGTGACCCCACCACCGCGGCGTGCGTCTATCTCGCGGATCTTCCGCAGAGCTTTAACGGACTTACATTGGTGCCGCCCGGGGTGCTTGACCCGCTCTTGGACACACTGGTGGGCATCGCCTCGTCTGGAGAGTGGTATGAGTTGTCCGTGGGTGGTGGCAACGTCTCCATCACCTCCATCGGCACCTACGGGGCGGGCTACAGCTCGTCGGGGGATGCGTTCTCCATTCAAGGAGTGGGGACCTACGGAGCCGTGAACAAGACCGGGGTCGCCGACGACGTCATCGCGGCGGTCGATCCTTCTACCGGGGCGGTGATCGCGGATGTTGCGACCCTCACCGGTTACTCATCAATCTTCGGATTGGCGGGGTGGACCGACGCGGTCTTCGCCTTTTCTTCCAACGGAGACGTCTTGTTCGTGGACCCGACCACCGGCACGTGGAGCGTGGTGCAGTCCACCTCCAACAGCTGGTGGGGTGCGGGCGTCTATACGATCTTGGCGCAGTGACCTCATCGTTGAGAGTTCGTGGGGAC
>CALKDV010000099.1 GCA_938084085.1 uncultured Nannocystaceae bacterium | reverse complement strand
CTGTTGTCCAAGCTCGCCATCGCGTACGACACGCGCTTGTCGCAAGCCGACAAGGCGATCGCGGCCTGGCAGCGGGCGTCGGAGGTGGACGCCTCCAACATCGCGGCGTTGGACGCCCTTGATGCGCTCTACCAGCGCGCCGAGCGATGGGCAGATCTCCTTGAGGTGTACACCCGTAAGGTGGCGCTGTGCGAAGAGTCCGAGATGCGGCAGCACATCCGCTTTCAGATTGCCTACCTGCAAGAGGAGATGCTGCAACAACGGGCGGAGGCGATCACGACGTACAACGAGATCCTCGCCGACGAAGAGCACAACGTGAAGGCCATCGTGGCGCTGGATCGCTTGTACCTTGCGAGTGAGTCATGGCCAGAGTTGGCGGAGATTCTTGAGAGAGAGATCGCGGCGAGTGGAGACGCCAATGAGCAAATCGCGTTGAGTCTTCGCCTCGGCGAAGTGCGCTTGCAAAAGCTCGATCACGCGGAGGCAGCCGTGGGTATCTTCCAACAGGTGCTTGGCATTGATCCTGGGAACGCCGTCGCCATCGCGTCCCTTGAGAGCCTGCTCGGACAAGGCGACCACCAGCTCGCGGTCGCCAAGATCCTCGAGCCGATCTATCGCGGAGCGAATCAAGTTGCCAAGCTGATCTCGACCCTTGAGATCATGGTGGACCAGTCCCTCGATCCAGGCGAGAAACTTGGGTTACTGCATCAGATTGCCGAGTTGTGTGAGATCTCTGGCGAGCAATCACAGGCCTTCGCGGCCCTCGGTCGGGCGCTGAAAGAGGACCCGTCGAGCGCTGAAACTCAGCAACGCTTGGACACGCTTGCGAGCCAAATGGGCGCCTTCGAGGAGCTCGTGGGTTTGTACGAGTCGTCCACCGCTGACGTGGTTGACGAGCAGTTGATGGTGGCGTTGCTGCAGAAGATTGCGCAGATCTACGAGACGACTCTCGCAGACGTGGAGAAGGCTGCGGCGACCTACGAGCGGATTTTGGATGTGAACCCAAGCAGCTTCGAGGCGATCGACGCCTTGATCCAACTGTACAACAAGGCCCAAAATTTCGACGCGCTCGTGCGCGCCGTGGTCCGCAAGTCGGAGATGGTGGAGTCCCCTGACGATCGCAAGGCGCTGCTCTCGTATGCAGCAAATGTTCGCGAGACCGTGTCGGAGGACACCGCAGCTGCGGTGGAACTTTACCAGCAGGTCTTGGCCATTGACGACACGGACGCCGCGGCCCTCGATGCGCTTGAGAAGCTCTACATCCGCCTCGAGAACTGGGAAGCCCTCAAAGACATCTACACGCGAAAGACCGAGCTTGCGACGGATCCCGACGAGCGTCGGAAGGTGCTTCGCGTGCTCGGACAGGTGTACGACGCGGAACTCAAGGACGTAGATCGGGCCATCGACACCTACCAAGCTATTTTGGACATCGATCCCAATGACTTCGACGCGATCACATCGCTCGACCGTCTCTACGGTACCGCGGAGCGATGGCACGACCAGCTGACGATCATTCAGCGCGCGCTGGAACTGACGGAACGTCACGAAGCCCAAACGGAGTTGCGTCATCGCGTGGGTCATCTGTGGGAGACCGAACTCGCCGACCCCACCCGCGCAGTCGAATCGTACCGTGAGGTGTTGAGCATCGATCCCAACCACGCGGCCACCCTCGCTGCCCTCGACCGCATCGTGCACGGCGACGTGGAGCCCATGGCAGCAGCCGAGGTGCTCGAGCCATTCTACGAGCAGCTCGCGGAGTGGGAGAAGCTCATTGACCTGTACCAGGTCATGGTGAGCCACACGGTGGATCCGGCAGCGCAGATTGAACGTCTGCACATGATCGCCGGCATCCAAGAGCGTCACATGCAAAACCTGGACGCCGCCTTCGCCTCCTACGCGGCTGCCATGGAGATCGATCCCCAAAACGAGACCACGATCGGTCAACTCGGAAGGATCGCGGACGCCACGGGAGACTGGGAGCGAGTCGCGGGGCTGATGGCCAGCGAAGCGGAGAAGATCCTAGATCCGCAACTCAAAGCTGCGATGCTCAAACGCGTCGCAGTGATCCGTCTTGAGAAGCTGCAAGACGTGGAAAAGGCGGTCGCACGCTATCAAGAGATCGTGGATGACAACCCAGAGGACGCCGACGCGATCGGCGCGCTCGATCACATCTTCACTCGGCTCGAGCGCTGGAGTGAGCTCGTGGAGGTCCTTCGGAGACAGATCTCGGTCACCGGCGACGAAATGCAGAGCGTGGAGCTCCAATTCCGCGTGGGGCAAATCTTCCACATCAACCTCAACGACCTCCCGGAGGCCGTCAATGTCTATCGTGACATCCTCGCCATCGCTCCCGAGCACCAGCCGGCGATCCAAGCGATGGAGTTGATCTTTGCGGAGGGTGAGATGCAGTCGGCCATCGCCGAGGTGCTTGAGCCGCTGCACTACGCGGCGCAGCGCTGGGATCAAATCGTGAAGATCGGGGAGGTCAAACTCTCCATCACCGAGGACCGACAAGACCGTTTCGACATCATTCGCAACGTCGCCGAAATCGCCGAGAACAAGCTCGGTGACACCGGTAACGCATATGTGTGGTGGCTGAGAGCCTACATTGACGACCCCAGCAGTGAGGACGTGGCCTCCGAGGTCGAGCGCCTCGCGGAGATCACGGGCCAATGGAGCTACATCGTCGACGTGAGCCGCCAGATCCTTGAGTCTGAGGAGCAGCTCCCGGCGGAGACTCAACAGATCGTGCTTCTGCGTGAGGGACGAACCCGTGAGACGCACCTCGGTGATTTGAATGGCGCTGTTGAGTCCTTCAAGAGCGTGCTGGCTCTCGACGCAGAGCAACCCGACGCGCTGGTCGCTCTCGATCGTCTCTACGCCGCCGCTGGTGATGCGCCAGCACTGGCAGAGATTATCCAACGTCGCCTGCAGGTCGAGATGGACAGCGAAGTACTTGTCGGTCTTGAGATGCGCCTCGGCGAGGTGCTCGACGCTGGCCTCGGGCAATCCGAGCAAGCGGTCGCCGCCTACAACCGCGCCTTGGAGCACGACCCTGGCAACCGAGACGCGCTCTCGCGTCTCGAGATGCTCTACTTGAACGCGCAGCGATGGGAGGAACTCTTTGAGACCTACCAAAAACTCATCGACATCGTGAACACCGATGAGGATATGGCAGATGCGTACCAGCGGATGGCGAAGATCGCGGCGGACTGCCTCGGTCGCGAGGCGGATGCGGTCGACCTTTGGGGCCGCGTCCTCGACCTCAGGGGTGAAGACGCGCTCGCGCTGTACGAGCTCGCCGGACTCCACGAGCGCGCGGAGCGATGGGACGAGCTTGTAGAGGTCCTTGAGCGAAGCGTGTACGTCGCCGAGGAGGCGCAGCAGCGGATCGCCATCTTCCAGATGATGGGACGGATCTATGGAGACAACCTCGATCGTGATCGAGAGTCCATGGAGGCGTGGCTCAACGCTCTTGAAATCGACCCCGAGAACTTGACCACGCTGGAGGCGCTTGAGCGTATCTACCGCAACAACCAATCGTGGGTTGAGCTTGTAGACACGCTGCGACAGATCCTGGCGCTCGGCCACGAGGTCCTCGGTACCGAGCGGATGCGTGACCTGTTCGCGCAGGCTGGGATGATCCAATCCGAGTACCTCATGCAGGCGGACGAGGCGATTTCAGCATGGAGACAGGTCCTGACGATCGTTCCAGGCGACGGAGAGGCCTTGATGGCGCTCGAGCAGTTGTATCGCCAGCAGGCGAACTGGCCAGAGGTCATCGATGTCCTGGAAAAACGCACGGAGGCTGAAGGAATCGAGAAGGACGAGCGCATCGAGCTGCTCCTCCAGGTCGCTGCGATTTACGAGGGGAACCTCGAGAACAAAATGCAAGCTGCGGCCGCCTATGAGGAGATCCTTGAGAGCGATCCCCTCAACCGACCGGGTGCCGAGGCGCTGCAGCTCATCCTACGGGAGAGCGAGGATTGGGAGCAGCTTGTTCAGCTGTTTTTGACGCGCGCAGAGGCGAGTGATGAGGCTGGAGATCAACAAGAGAAGGTGCGCTCGTTGCAGAGCGCCGCCCTCGTCGCCGAGAAGGATCAAGGAGATCTGGACACCGCGTACGCGTTCCTTCAGTTCGCGTTCGAGGTCGACTTTTCGAACGAGGACACTGCCGTGGCCATCGAGCGAATCGCCACCGCGGCCAACAAATGGGACGAGCTCTTGGAGCAGTACACCGAGATGGTGGAGCAGACCGAGGACGAGACCGAGCGTTGCGAGCTGTGGGTCAAGATTGGCCGCTGGTATGGCGACCACCTCGACAACCCCGAGAAAGGGATTGACGCGCTCCAACGCGCTCTGGGGATCAACGACGAGAACGTCAACGCGCTCCGGGAGCTCGCAAACTTCTACGAACGACGCGGCGAAGTAGAGTCGCTTGCGGACACCCTCACGCGGAGCGTGCCTCTCGAGCAAGATCCAGAGGTGCAAGCGCGGACGCTGTTGCGCCTTGCGGAGGTCCAAGAGACGGGGCTCGCTCAGGTCGCGCCGGCCATCGAAAGCTACCGACGGGCGCTTGAGCTTGAGGACGACAACGCGAAGGCGCTGGAGGCGCTGGCCCGACTCCACGAGCAGGAAGGACAGTGGAACGAGTTCGTCGGTGTCCTCATCCAGCGGGTGCAAACCATGGAGGACATGGATGCTGCGCTCGTCCTGCGCAAGAGGATCGGTGAGGTGCAGGCTGCGGAGCTTGGTGACGCTGCGGCGGCCATCGAGACCTACAAGGACATCATCGCGACGGAGCCAACGGATCGGGATGCTCTGCATGCTCTCGAGAAGCTGTATCTCGACGGCGGGAGCGTGGAGGACTACCTGGAGACGCTCGAGTCTGAGCTTGATGCCACGGCGGATGTGGAAGAGCAGATGGGCATCTACGACCGCATGGTCACGGTGACCCTGGAGCGCGCAGAAGATCCTGAGCGCGCGGCAGACATCCTCGAGAAGATGGTGATGCTCGACCCGACCCGGGCCGAGAGCTACGGTCGTCTCGAAGAGATCTACCGGAACCTCGAGCGTTGGTCTGAGTTCACGGAAACATGTCGCAGTCACGTCGAGGCCATCGAAGACGCTGGCGAGAAGATCGCTGTCCTCCTCGAACTCGGTCAGGTCTGCGAGAAGGAGATCGAAGACGTCGATCGTGCCATTGAGACTTTCCGCGAGATCCTCGAGCTTGATGAGGATCACTTCGAAGCCGCGAACTCGCTGAGTCGACTTCAAGAGCAGATCGAGGATTGGATGGGCGCCGTGGAGACCATGGCGCGACTCGTCGATCTCAATCGTGAGCCTGAGGCTCGGGTGGAGCTGCTCACGCGCATGGGTCGGGTCTATTTTGGAAAGCTCGAGGATCAAGAAGCGGCCGAGCTTCGCCTCAACGACGCGTTGGCGATCGATCCAACGTATGTGCCCGCCTTGGATGTTCTCGCGAACCTCTACAAAGCGCGCATGGATTGGCTCAAGGCGGCGCGGACGTTGAAGACCGCCTCAGAGGCCGCGGCCAACAATTTCGAGAAGACGCGCTTTGGCGCTGAGTCTGGGACGATCTTTGTGGAGGAGCTTTCCGACAGAGAGGCGGGGCTGGAGATGTACGGGCTCGTGATGGAGGTGGATCCTGAGCACCTCGAGGTCGGCTTCCGATTGTCAGCCATGTACATGGAAGACGAGCGTCACGAAGCCGCGCTCCCGATCTATGAGATGCTGGCGCGCAAGGCTGCTCAGCTTGAGCAGTCCGATGACGACCTGTTGGAGATGTACGTCAGCGGTGCCAAGTGCGCGCTGGCCATGTCTGCGAACGACAAAGCGCTGGAGTTCTATCACAGCGCCTACGAGCTCGATTCGACCAGCCGAGACGTCCTCTTTGGGTTGGCGGATGTGAACTTCCACAGCGGAGATCGTGAGCGCGCGTTCAAACTCTATCAGACCATCCTTGTGCAGCATCGCGACACCCAGTCCGACGAGGACACCGTGCTGGTCTACCATCGCCTTGGCGCGATCAAAAAGACCGAGGGTGAAGACCGAAAGGCGCTCAACTATTTTGAGAAGGCTCTCGAGGTCAATCCGAATGCCACGGACACCCTCACCAACGTCATCGAGCTTCATGAGAAGTCCGAGGATTGGGAAGGTGTGATTGAGGCGAAGCGGGCGTTGGCGGAGGTTGCCGATGGAGATGAGCAGTTTGCGCTGTTCAACGAAATCGGGGACCTGTACGCCAGCAACCTCGGCAACACCAAGAAGGCATCGGAGGCGCTCTACCAGGCGCTCGATCTTCGACCGACGGATTACCCGCTGCTCCACAAGTTGCTCGACTTGTTCACGCGGGGCAAGGAGTGGGAAGACTCCATCGCTATCATCGATCGCATCGTGGAGATCGAGCAGCGACCTCAGCGACGTTCAAAGTACAACTATACGGCGGGCGTGCTGTTGCGTGACAACCTCGAGGATCATGATGAGGCGATCGACCGGTTCAACACGGCGCTCGATGACGACCCCAGCATGTTAAAGGCGTTCGAGGCCATCGCGACGATGGTCACGCCTACCAAGGACTGGAAGACCTTGGAGCGCAACTATCGCAAGATGTTGAAGCGTCTACCTGGCTCGGGCGCAGAGGGTCTGCAGCTCAAGCTTTGGGAGGACCTTGGCGAGATCTATCGCTCACGACTCAATGACTTCAAGTC
>CALKDV010000098.1 GCA_938084085.1 uncultured Nannocystaceae bacterium | reverse complement strand
GGCGGTCATCGCCTCCGGGATCGAGACGACCGGCCCCACCGTCCACCTCGTGGACGAAGACTACGACAAGGGCGAGGTGCTCGCGTTCCGCCCCGTCGGGGTCGCCGAGGGTGACGACCCCGAGACGCTCGCCGCCCGAGTTCTCGATGCCGAACACGACCTGCTTTGGCGCGTCCTCGAGGCGCGCTACGGGACAGGCGCTACCGCGGAATGACCGCGCCGCCAGCTCAGCTCTCGACGTCGCCCTGTTGGGCGGGCAATACGCGCCGGAGATAGCTGTCCACCAACACGATGCTCCCGAGAGAGACCCCGCCCCGCTCGATAAGCCGATGGAGCTTGCGCGACAGGTCATCGAGTCCAAAGCTTGTCCACACCGCCTCAATATCGTCGCCCGCACAGAGCTGCGTCAGCTTGGATACATGGAAATCGAGCTGACGTAGCAGCGCCTCTGACGCCGGACCATCCGCGGGGCTCTCGAACTGAACCCCACCCAACACGGTGCGTAGCCGGGTGACGCCGAGTCTCCCCGACACCTCAAGCTGAAGCCTCAACAGCGCCTCCACGTCGATGCCAGTGCGCAACGACAGGTGAACATTCTCGATCACCTGGCCCAGGAAAAATAAGCGCTCAATCTTCTCCGCGACGCTCTCCGGCAACCCGGCGAGCACGAACTCCTTGACGCGCTCGCTGCGGTTCTCTTGTTGCTTGGTGCTGAGGACGGAAGGCGCGAGATCGAGGAGCGCTTTTGTTTTGCCGACGAGGCTGTCGAAGCTGCTCCCGTGGGGCGCATCGAGGAGCTGATGCACCGCGCGCTCCATGGCGCTGGCGATGCTCTCCATCGCGGCATATACCGCCTCTTGATTGTATTTGCTCTCCAGCCCGTACAACTCGGACTGCAGCGCGAACACGTCCCCAAGCGTCGCCGCGTGGTAGTAGGCGACCGCCACCTCCCGCTCGCCCGCGCCGGTCGCCGCAGACACCTCTCCGAGGAAGGTGGCGCCGCAGCTGTCCACCACGCGATTGACGAGCATCGTCGTCGCGATTTCACGGCCGAGAAGATGGTTCGATATGGCCGCCTCTCCTACGTCAGCGACCACCGTCGGGGGGAAGTAGGCCCGAACGAGCTTGGTCTCCACATCGGATGGCAAGGGCTCAGACTCTAGAAGCGTCCGATACGAGAGCATCTTCGCGTGGGAGCAAAGCACCGCCGCCTCGCACTTGAACACGCCGCGGCCCTTACGGTAGCGTGCCATCAATTCCTCCTCGTCCGGCATGGCGAACATGGAGGGATCGAAGGGCACGGCCCGTGAGAGACGATCGAGGGCGCGTACGAACCGCCACGGGTCAATGCGACTGCGGCGGACGTCGTAGCTCACCATTCGGCTCTGGGAGCGGTTGTTCTGGAGCACCCGCTCACACATCTCCTCTTCGACGCTGCGCAACATCTCATTGCGATGCTCGCGCTCGACCTCTTGCGACTGCAGCAGCGGCGCATAAAGGATCTTTGTATTGACCTCGTGATCCGAGGTGTCGACTCCACCCGAGTTGTCGAGGAAGGCCGTGTATCCGCCGCCCCCTCGCTTGGCGAACTGAACCCTGCCCTTGTCTGTGATGGAGAGGTTGGCTCCCTCGGCAAAGATCCTGCACGAGAGCTCGTTCGCGTCAATTCTCACCGAGTCGTTCGCCTTGTCCCCCACATCTGCGTTGGATTCATGAGACGACTTCACGTAGGTGCCAATTCCTCCCATCCAGAACAGGTGCACCTCAAGGCGCATGATCGCCCGGATAACCTCATCGCCGCTCGGCGTGGTCCCCACGGGGAAGCCGAGCAACTCACAGGCGGAGTCCGACAACGGCACCTCCTTGGACTTCCTCGCGTAGACACCTCCACCCGCGGAGATCACCTGGGGCGAGTAGTCTTCCCAAGTAGATCCCTGCAGCTCAAACAGCCGCCCCCGCTCGGCGAAGGAGAGCGCAGGATCTGGGTCTGGATCGATAAAGATGTGAATATGGTTGAACGCAGCCTTCAGCCGGATGGTCTTCGAGCGCATCAGACCATTACCA
Organism: uncultured Nannocystaceae bacterium; assembly: GCA_938084085.1. GTDB lineage: Bacteria > Myxococcota_A > Polyangia > Nannocystales > Nannocystaceae > JAAZXR01. Next base: position 1,342 of record CALKDV010000098.1, on the reverse strand, counting down.
AACACGTCCCCGCTCATGTCCCCCACCCCGATCGCTGTAATCTCGTCGGCCTCCGGATCGATGCCGATCTCTCGAAAACAGCGTTTTGCAGTCTCCCACGCCCCACGGGCAGTGATCCCTGTCGCCTTGTGATCGTAACCGTTCGAGCCTCCCGACGCGAATGCGTCGTCGAGCCAAAACGAACGATTCATGCTGATCTCGTTCGCTGTGTCGGACAGGTGCGCGGTGCCCTTGTCCGCCGCCACGACGAGGTAGGGGTCATCGCCCTCCGCGTGACGGATCCCCGTGGGAGACTTCACCTCTCCCTCGACGACGTTGTCGGTGACACCGAGCAAGGCATTGATGAACATACCGTAGTAGTGGTCCCCCGCCTCGCGCAGCTCCACGCGCCCCGCCGGCGGGTTGCGCAGCACAAAGCCACCCTTCGCCCCCATCGGAACGATGAGCACGTTCTTCACGCGCTGCGTGGCCATCAGCCCGTGGATCTCGGTGCGAAAGTCATCTGGACGATCCGAGAAACGCAGTCCACCGCGGGCCACCTTGCCGCCCCGCAAATGCACCCCCTCGAAGTCGGCGTGATAGACCCAAATCTCTCGGTACGGCTTGGGCGAGGGCCCCAGCGTCATTTTGGTACCGTCAATCTTGAACGAGAGCGGCTCACGAGCGCTCAGGTCCACAACGAACGCGTTGGTGCGGACCGTCGCGCGTACCACCTCGGCGCAGGCCTGCAAGACGCGGTCTGCCGTGTAGTCGGTGACCGAACGCAACTCGAGAGCGAGGGTCTGCTCCGCCACCTCGGGCTTCACAACCGCGCCGCTCGGCTCGAACCGAGACGAGAGCGACGCCACCAGCGCTTGCGCGACTGAGGGGTTCTCCACGAGTACCTGGCGAATCAGCACCATGGTGAAGGGGGACTTCAGTTGATGGAGGTAGGCCACGTACGCCCGAAGAATCTCTACGTCGCGGGCTGACATGGTCGTCTCCACGACGAGACGATTGAGCGAGTCATCTCCGACGAGCCCGTCATAGACCAAGCGCAGCGCGCGGTTGATCTCTTCCCGACGGCCGATCACTTTCCGATGTCGATCTCGGCGTACATCCAACCGGAAGTTGTCCATGTCGATCACAGGAAGATGGGCAATTCGGACGTCACGCGTGTAGGAATCTGCGACGTCAAACCCAAAGTTCACGATGACGGGGAGCGCGTCGCTCAACTGAATATTCGCGCGACTGAACACCCGGAGATTTAGGCTCCCCGGGTGTTCTCCGGTGGTGGAGATAAACAGGTCGCAGTCGAGGCGCTGTCCCGACCGCAGATTCTCGAGACACGAGATGTCACGCG
>CALKDV010000097.1 GCA_938084085.1 uncultured Nannocystaceae bacterium | reverse complement strand
CGCGTTTGAGTTTCGGGTCGTCGGACAAGCCGACGTTGTTGGGGATTTTGCTGTCGAGGTCGACGGCGTTGCTGACGGTCATGCTCATGGTTGTTTCCTCGGGGTCGTTTGGATTGCGTGGTGAAAAGTCTAAGGGGGCGTCGCGGCGTAGCGCCGGTGTTAGACGCGGTTCCAATCAAAAGCGGGTCGGTCGGGTTTTCCGTACAAGGTCAGCGCGCCCTCGGGGCCCGTGGCGTTGGGTCGGATGAAGATCCAGTTTTGCCACGCGGTGAGACGGGCGAAGATCTTAGAGTCCGCGTTCTCAGCGCCCGGGAAGCGGAGGTTGGCCTCCATCCCTGTCAGCGCGTCTGGGGAGAGGCTCGATCGCTCCTCGATGGCGATTCGCACGTCGTCGTCCCAGTCGATGTCGTCGAGCAACACCGTCACGAGGCCCGCCTCGTCGGCGGCCTCGGGATCCAGCAGCTCGTGCTTGCCGCGCAGGTCTTCAAGCAGCTCGGGGGTCCCGATGAAGCGCGCTTCAAGTCGGGAGATGCCGTGGCTCATGGGTAACGCGCCGCCGTTGAAGGCGCTGAGTCCCACGTGAACCGCGTTGTCTGGATCGTCGAGGAGATAAAACCGGTCGGAGGCAAGACAGAGCTCGAGCAGGTTGCCCGCGAAGGCGGTCCCCGCGTCTCCCATGGCGAAGAACGATCGGCTCGTGAGGTCGAAGCGTCGCAGCACCCGACCCATGTGCAAGATGACCTCATGGGTGAACCAGTGGTTCTTGATGTCGTCGAGCGCGGCGTCGTGGTCGAGGATGAGCTGCGGGTCGCCTTCGACGCGCACCAGGACCAAGCCGATCTCGAGGTGATTGACGCGCAGGTGGAGGAGGGCGTCGTCGAGTTCCCGATACGCGCGGAGGGCCCAGAGGTCGTCACCCGCGGCGTGGACGGCGTCGGCGCCTTGCTTGAGGTGCGCGACGTCGGCGGCGGTGGGCGCTTGAATCGTCAGCGTGGCGAGACGCCGGTCGCTGTCGCATTCGAACCGCACGTGACGGTACTGACGAAAGTTCGCGCCGATCTCTGGCGCGAGCGGCTTGAGCAGCACGCCGGTCCGTGTCCCCGGGAGGAGGTCACCGCGCGACGCTTCGGCGATGGCCTTGGCCCGCGCCGCCATGGCTTCCGGGAACTTGGAGCGGGGGTAGATGCCGTCGACGAGGTTCCACGCCACGGCACGCTTGCCACGGATGCCCTCGGCGGTGGTGGAGAAGACGTCTGCGCGGTCGCGACGGATCTTGCGCTTGTCTACGAGACGGGTGAGGCCTCCGGTGCCGGGCAGGACGCCGAGGAGCGGTACCTCGGGCAGGCTGACCGCGGAGTTGCCGTCGTCTTGAAGATAGATCTCCTTGCAGGCCAGCGCGAGCTCATAGCCGCCGCCGGCGGTGGTTCCGTTGCACGCGGCGATGTAGACCTGCGCGCTGTTTTCCGTGGCGTCTTCGATTTCGCAACGGGTCTCGTTGGTGAACTTGCAAAAGTTCACCTTCCACGCGTGCGACGACATACCCAGCATGTTGATGTTCGCGCCGGCGCAAAATACGCGGTCGTTGCCCGAAGACAAGATGACCGTTCGCACCTCAGGATGTTCGAAGCGCATCCGTCGTACGAGGTCGGCGAGCTCGATGTCGACGCCGAGATCATAGCTGTTGAGCTTCAGCTCGTAGCCCGGTCGCAAGCCCGCGTCGGGGTTGACGTCCATGTCTACGCGCGCCACGTCTCCATCGACGGAGAGGCGCCAGTGTCGGTAATCTGCCGCGGCGACTTCGAAGTCGACGGGTCGAGTCAAATCATGTGGTGCAGCGTCTGTCACCCCTCGGAATTTAGCAGCACCTCCGCGTTTGGATCGATGCTGGGCGTCCTCGCAGATGTGTGTACTCGCACGATTTGTGCGGGCCAGTCGCGGCGTGTGAGATTCACGTCATGGGCGGGGCGCCGCAGCGGTGACACGCCAATCGTCCGGTCCATCTCGCGGGAGGGGCGGCGTTCGTCCGCGGTGGGGTACCCTCAGAGCGGATCGCTGAAATCCAGCGCTGCGCCCGGGTCGCTCGGCCATCAAACGTCTGTGTTGCGACCGCATCGGTCGCGTGTGGCGTTGGTGTGCGGGGACGCACGGCGCCGCCACCGACGAGGCGCGAAGCCGCCGCGCCATCATCGCGCAGAGATCCGGCGACCTACTCGCTTGACTCGGTGTCTTCAGAGCGACCAAGCACCCGCTCGCGCGCGGCCGAGACTGCATCGATGATCTCGTCCCCGATCTTTTTCGCGTGGGCTTTTGTATCTCGTTCAATCGGTTCAAGACCTGGCCGCACTTGCTCGTCCCACGTCGCCTTGGCGTCTTTGCCCACCGCTGTCGCCGCTTCAACCGCGACCTCACCGGCCCGCTTTGCAGCGTGTTCGAGATCCTCAAGTCCGCGCTTGATCTTGTCTTTGAATTCTTTCATGTCGTTTTTGCTCGTGCTGTTTTCAGTATGACGCGACCGGGGGGGGACTCGCCAATCTCCGCGTCGATCAAGCGGTGGATGCAGACATCTCAAGCGCTGAGAAGCCGCGAGGAGTCTGGATCGTGTGTATGACAATGTGCGATGCCAGTGGGACGCCACTGGCCTCACTTGCGGTGCAACCCGTCGATCCTGTCCGCGATTGGTGCTGCCATGGGTCGGGGCGCGCCAAAGCGCCCCTTCAAGGCGCCGGAGGCGGACCTTTGGCCTCAAGCGAGGCATGCGCAGGTCGATGCCTCCAAGGCACGATGGCGAACGGGAAGCAATCGGGCGCGGCGCGAGGTAGCGCGGCGAGCCCAGCATCGAGCGCGGGAGATTCCGGCTCGAGGCGCAGCGCGGAGGATGTCTTGGCCGCCGCGGGAAGCAAGGTTCGCCACGCGCACCAAACCGGCGGGCACGACACCGTGGACACCTTTAGCGGATCCGGGCTGTCACGTGCGCCGGAGACCGCCGAGGACCGGATCGGTCAGGTGCTCTCGCGGACCTATCGGATCGAAGAGCTGATCGCGGTTGGTGGCATGGGCGCGGTCTACCGCGCCTCTCATGCGCGCCTGTCCCAGCCCTTCGCGGTTAAATTTCTCGATCAGGTGCTCGCCAAGGAATCGGAGGCGTACGGGCGCTTTCGTCAGGAGGCGGAGATCGCCGCCGCGATCAATCACAACAACGTGCTGCAGGTATTCGATTTCGACATCGACGAATACGGGAGCCCGTATATGGTCATGGAGCTCTTGCAAGGTCGCACCTTGGATGTGATCTTGGCGGAGCAAGGCGCGCTCAACCGACGTGAGATCCTCGCGATCTTCGGACCGCTTTGTAGCGCCCTCGATGCCTGCCACGCCGCAGGTGTTGTCCACCGAGATCTCAAGCCGAGCAACATCATGGTGTGCTCGCAAGCTGACGGGAGCGTGACCGTCAAGCTACTCGACTTTGGTATCAGCAAGATCACCCACGATGGAAACGACGGGATGACCCGCGACAACATCGTGATGGGGACGCCCAACTACATGAGCCCTGAGCAGGCGAGCGGTCAAAATAGCGACCTCGACGCTCGCGCGGACATCTTCGCGGTCGGGGCCATCTTGTACGAGGCCCTGTGTGGGCGGCGAGCGTTTGATGCGGATGGGCTCCCCCAGCTGCTGCACAAGATCGTCTACAAAGAGCCTGAATCCCTGTCTCTCGATGGGATCTCCGAACGCGTCCGCGAGGTCGTAGAGGGGTGCCTACAAAAGGAGCCCGGACAGCGCCTGCAGCGGGCCGCGCTCATCGTCGCGGAGCTGAAGGGGGCGTACGAATCCCAAGACGCCAAACCGCAGGAGAAGTCCAGTGGTGTCAGCCCGACCGCGGTGGTGGCTGCGGCCCTGACTTCGGCGGTGCTCGCGGCGGTCTTGGGCTTCGGCTTCGGGAGCAAGCGCGCACCCGCGGCGGCGGCAGCGGGGAGCGCGGCGAAGGTTGGCGCGGCGGAGAGCCCACGCGCCAAGCGGAGCGCCAAAGAGCCTCGGGTGAGCACAAAGAGCGCGGACGGCTACGCGCCTCAGGTGATCGGGACCTCCAGCGCGCGGCTGGTGTCCAAGTCGGGTCGGCTGTACCGAGGGGACCGCTCCTCGCTGAGTTATTGGTCGGATCGCGGGGCGGACCCGGTGACGAAGGTCCTCCCCTCTGCCGGGACCGTGACGGCGCTGCGAGTGCACGACAACGGGAAGCTCGTTGCGGTCGGTCAAGCGGACGGCTGGGTGAGCGTGTGGGACCACGAACTTCGTGGGCAGACTTGGAAGCGCAAGTTTGGGGCAGACGCGGTGACTGGTCTCGCGCTCGGGAAAGGATTCGTAGCGTTGGCCCAAGACAACAAGGTTGAGTTTGTGAACACGACCACCGGAAAGTCGTTCAAGTCGTTCACGACGGTGGAGCCGGTGCGAGGGATGTTTTTTGCGCCGAGGCTCGACGACGTGTTGTTCGCCTTCGGCTCGAATCACTTCATGATGTTCGACACCAAGAAGCGCGAGGCACTCGACGATATGAGCATGGGCGGCCATGTTGTTCGCGCCGGTGTCGATGAGGACG
>CALKDV010000096.1 GCA_938084085.1 uncultured Nannocystaceae bacterium | reverse complement strand
CATCGCCGCCGTACACAGCGCGTCAACGATGACTAGAAGGAAGACCGACATTGATGCCTCGAAATCATAGCTCAAAAAAGTAAAGTCTGTGGAAGCAGCCGACCACAGGCGGCGATTTGGTACTCCCACAACGAGCAGGATGCTCCTCGTGCTCGTGCTTCCGGGCGCGCAACGCCAGCGCCTCGAAGACATCACAACAAATTCATGGTGTACCGAGCGAGGAGACGGCGCGTCTCGACGGGGGCGCGATCCTATGCCATCCGATTCTTGAGCGCGATAAAACTCCATTTCGGGGTGCCGCCCCTCCGTCGTTCATAAGCCTCACTTCGGCTGCTGGACACGATGGACTCCAAACTCACGGTGCCCAGGTAGCGCCGCGATATAGAGGGACAACTCGCCACCCCTGTTACTGTTTGGTCGCCGTGAACCCGTACTCGTACGCGCAGGGAAAGGTGATGCCCACGGCTCCCGCGAGGTCGCATGCGTCGCCGTCACAGACAAACGAGATGGTCTGCACCCCAGCCATCGCGGTCGCCGACGAGAAGCTGCCGTCGATTCGCGCTTGCCACGTCAACGTCACCGCGAGCTGATCCGGCATCACAGTGTCGCCCAAGCGATCAGGGCACGAGAAGGTCTCTGCGGACATGGTGCAGTCGAAGTCCTCAGCCGTGCCCTGACCCACGGTGAACGTGCCGTCACCGAGATTGGTGAGGTAGAACTCGGTGTTGGGATCGGTGTACAGGTTGTCCACCCCACAGCTGTTGGACAATATCCCCTCGTTGACGTAGTTCCACACGCCCGTGGGCGGTTCGTAGGTCGGCGGCGCGCCGGTGGTTCCGTCCCCGCAGGCTGGCAGTCCTAGCAGCGGTGAGCCGCCTCCGAGGGCGACAATCATCCAGATCCTTCGCGTGCGCTGTATGCGAGACATCGTGTGCAGGATAGCGTGATTGGACAAGATCGGCGAGCGGCAGTCACGGACTCCTCACAGATCCCAACACCGCGTCAGAGGTCTCTCCCCGCTCCTCGGCTCACCCCGTGAGCACACCACGCCACCGTGCTTCGCCGACTTCTACATCACACTCTTCATGTTGGCTCGTCTGCCTCGGCCCGCGCGTCCTTGCGCAGCGCCGACCAGGTCCAAAGCGCGCCTGCGAAGTCGGGCACCCCGATACAGATCAACGTCCATCGCTCCAGCCCCATCGCCACGAAGGTCCCGAAAAACAGTGGCACGCTCAGCCGCGCCACGACGGTCGCCTTGAAAAACGGACGCACATCCAGGCTCGCGAGGGTGAGATAGTAGTAGGCCAAAAAGCACACCACCATCCCTACGACCCGGGGCCACGCCCCACCCACCGACTCAAATCCCATCACCTCACCGATCAGGTCGGGTAGCAGCAACGCCGACATCCCCAAGCCCACCAGATAAAACCCAAAGTATCGAATGCTCTTCGCCGAATGACTCACGCCTCGATACTACCTGAGACAAATCCCCCCTTCTACCAATGATAACTCGACCTGGAAGCATCGCGGCCCGGTGCACGACGCCCGCGGCAATTCACATCCGTTTAATCGCCGCGCCCTTTTTTGCTCGGAGAGATTCTGGGAGGATGTGGGGGACACTTATGCACCGACGCCAGTTATCTCTCGCCGTCCTTCTCGCCTCCCTCAGCGCGGCTTGCGGCGCGTCCGTCCAAGCCGTGGACTCCTCGACGACAACAGACGAAGACTCCAACGGCGAAGACTCCTCGGATGGCGACAGCGACACATCCACCGCGGGCGACGGCGACAGCGACACATCCAGCACAGGCGACGGCGACGGCGACGGCGACGGCGACGGCGACGGCGACGGCGACGGCGACGGCGACGCCTGCCCACCCGTCGATATCCCGCGTAGTGTCTGGGCCTGGGATCAACAGCTCGCAACCGATCCCTCCGCCGCGTTCGAATTCTTCGAGTTCGCCGCGACCAAGGGAATCACAGGAATCTATCTGGAGTCCGAGGCGCTCATCAACAACGACCCCACCTCGCTCGCAGAATTTGTCCAGCAAGCCCATGACAACTGCGTCGAGGTTTCATTGCTCTTCGGCTACGCGCCATGGGCGTTGACGGAGAACCACAGCGACGCCCTCAACCTGGCGACCGCGTCGGCCGCCTTCGCCGCCGGCATGGGGACGCGTGCTCCGGTTGCCGTCCATTTTGACGTCGAGCCCTACTCGCTCCCCGAATGGACGGCGGATTCGGATCAGACGGCCAGCGAATACCTCACCATGCTCGAGCTCATCGCCGCCGCCCTCGACGGCAGCGGGATGGAGTTGGAGGTTGACATCCCGTTCTGGTTCGACGGACGCACAACCACGCACACCGGCGTTGAGCGCCTGGTCAGCGAGTTGGTGATCGAGCGCGTCGATCGCGTCGCGATCATGGACTACCGAGACTACGCCGCTCCCCCGGACGGGATCATCGACAACGCCCAAAGCGAGGTAGACTACGCCGCCGCACTCGGAAAAGAGGTCGTCATTGGAGTGGAGACAGTTTGTGGTCTCGACCCGGAGAAAGTCAGCTTTTGCGAAGAGGGCGAGGCCGCGATGGAGACAGAGCTCGCGCTGACCGCAGCCCACTACGCTGACGCCTCGGCCTGGAGAGGCTTTGCGATTCACGAATACGCCAGCTACGTCACGCTCGCACCTTAGTTGACCCCACCGGCCGCGCACACCTCCGCGAAACACCGACCGCTCCATTAAGAGAGGGCAGCGCAAAAATTCACGTTGCCCTCCATCCGAGGCCGGAACGCCTCGGTTTCTTGATGCTCGTAGCTCGACGACTAGGGGAGTTTTGGCGGCTCCGAAGCAGCGTCGATACACGCGGTCAACTCAGGCGTGTCTTCCCACGCGCATGCGCCTCCTGGTCCATAGGGGCCGCAATTCGCGCTGTCGTAGCACGCGTATTCGGGGAGGAATTCGCAGGTCGTCAGCGGCGGCGATTCCGAGGCATCGTAACAGATCTGTCCGCTGCACCCACCGCGCGCGCACTGGGTATCCGCGGGGACGCAACGCTGACATGTACCGGCGTTGTTGAGCTTGAGATCATATCCGGGCGCGCACAGGATCGGCGTCGCGATGGACGTCCATGGACCGTTGCACTTGGGCTCTTGACACGTCGCACACTCTACGCCACCAAAGGTCTTCACCACGAGCACGCTCGGGATTCCGCATTTGATCGCGACTTGGGAAGTGTCGGCCCAACCTGATGGGCAGCCCTTACCCTCGGGCACGCTCTCTTCTTGCGTCGTCTCAAGCCACGTCGCCTCGTGCCCTGCCTGCTCAAGCCGGTCCACCGCCTCCACGGTGTGATCGGTCGTCTCCATACACGCTGTGCTCAACGAAACCGCCGCGGCACATATCCAAACAAATTGATTCTTCATCATTTCCACTATTCTTCCTAATGCTACGAGGCTCACTCCACGACTTGGAGCCGAGCTACGTTCGGCGATCGGACTCTGCGCTTCAAGAACTTATTGTTGCGTGAGCCAAACAACATTCACCTCTACATCTCAAAACAATCTCATGGGCCGTTTTTTTTCTAGCCGCACCGTTGGACCCACCAAAGATTTTTGCCGAGCCGCCAACCGAGATTGAGCTCGCGCGCAGCAGAAGATTTTCCGCGCGAACCGGCGAGATCGCCGCTTCGCTCCGCTGCCTATCGTCGGTGTGGCGCGTCTATCAAATCCTCACGAAGGGCTCCCTCCACTGACGTGCTCTCAGGCCTCTCGCCAGGCTGCAAACGCCCTTGAATCACTGCGCATTATTGGAGAAACGAGAGGCGCCGATCCTCAGTTGCGCGAGGGCGTATTCCCTTCGTACACTCCCTCGGCGGAACCGACCTGTGTCCAATCTCGACCATCCAATTCGACGAATCCTCGGTGGCCTGAGCCGATGGTCGGCGATCGCGGTTGTCGCAGCGGTCGTACTTTGCGTTTGGGGTGGCATCGACAACGTCGCCGGGGCGGCGAGCATCGTGGACGGCCCTTGGACCTCCTCTCATGCAGACATGGACCGCTGTGACGATGGGGAACACGAGGGCCCCTGC
>CALKDV010000095.1 GCA_938084085.1 uncultured Nannocystaceae bacterium | reverse complement strand
ATGGACGAATGGAATACGAGCCACCACGGCGCGAGCGGGCTCACCATGGCGGTCAAGGCTTCGAAGATCTCGGTGGCGGACGCCGAGCGGCAGACGCTCAATTTCCTCATGAAACACTGCCAGCCAGGTGCGTCCCCTTTGTGCGGCAACAGCATCGGGCAAGATCGCCGCTTCATCGTCCGGTACATGCCAGCGTTGGCCGAGTTCCTCCACTATCGCAGCGTCGATGTCACCTCGTTTAAGGTCGTGGCAGGCCACTGGTATCCGAGCCTCGCCCCCTACCCGAAAGGAGAGCAACACCGCGCCCTCGATGACATCCGCGAGTCCATCGCCGAGCTCGCCTACTACAAAGCGCAGGTCTTCCGGGCCCCCGACGACGCCTAGTCGTCTTCGTCTTGGTGACGAGAGGCCGCGCGGCCTCCCAGCGCCCGGCTCCCCGACCCGGCGCCTCCTGGCGCCAGCTTCTCCGCACCAAATCTCGAACGGACCGCGGTCATCGTCTCTTGCACCACCCGACGCCTCGCACGATCGGAGGAGCCATCACCCACCTCCCTCAAGGCATCTTCGGAGAACAGCCCGAGTTGTTGCTCGTCCAAGGTCTCCCTGAAGTCTGAGACGCCGACCCCCGTGAGACGGATGGCCAGCGGCTCCCAACCCAGGCCGTCAAACAACCCCCTCGCGGCGTCGTAGATCGTGCTCGCCTCCGCCGTGCGATGCTCCAGAGTCATTTGCCGCGTCACCGTTCGAAAATTGGTGTCGCGGATCTTGATGAACACTTGCCGCGCCCGGCGACCGGATTTCGTGAGCCGATCCGCGACGGCGGTCGCTTGGGACAAGAGCCGCCCGTGAACTTGTGCCGCCGACGTGAGGTCCTTGGCGTAGGTATCTTCATGGGACACCTGCACCGCGGCGCGACCCGGCGTCACCGCCCGAGAGTCGACGCCTCTCGCGAGTCTTCCCAGCTGCTGACCGGATTCACCGAAGAGACGCTCGAGCCGGTCGGGCTCTACCCTCCGGAGGCCTCGCACGGTGTGCACGTTGATCTCTCTCAGCTTCGCGTGGGTCTTGGGCCCCACCCCCCACAGCTTGTTGACAGGCAGAGGGTCCAGAAACGCCTGCTCGCTCCCTCGCTCCACCACGGTCAGGCCATCTGGTTTTTGATGCGCGCTCGCGAGCTTGGCGATAAATTTCACCGCCGACACCCCGATGGAGCACGTGAGCCCCACCCGTTTATACACGCCCGCGCGAATTTGCCTCGCGATGGTCTCCCCGTCCCCAAACAGCGAGCGGGAATCTGTCACGTCCAAGAACGCTTCGTCGATGGAGAGCGGCTCAATGAGCGGCGTGAACGACTTAAAGATCTCGAAGACGGATGTGGAGACCTCGCGATAGCGAGCCATCCGAGGTGCCACCACCGTCGCGTTCGGGCATCGACGGAGCGCCACCGCCATCGGCTGGGCGGAGTGGCAGCCAAAGGCCCGCGCCTCATAGCTCGCCGCCGCGACGACACCCCGTGCTCCGGCGCCGCCCACGAGGAGCGGCACGCCGCGGTACTCCGGTTTATCCAACGCCTCCACCGACGCGTAAAAAGCGTCCATGTCGACATGGAGAATGACCTTGTCCATCGCTTCGCGAACCTCCACCGGAGCATATCTCGTGGGGCGCGTGTCTGGTAGGCTGTGGGCATGAAGGCGCGGATGCTCGGGCGAAACCGCGGCGCTCCGCCACGTAGTGCCCTCGCCTTTTTGATGTGCCTGGGGCTCGTGGCAGGCTGTTCGCCGCGAGGTTCAACCTCGCTCTTTGTGGGTACCGCGTCCTCGTTGGTGGCGACGCTGCGAGCCCCGGCACGGGCCTTCGAGGAGGAGCACCCCGGTGTCCGCGTCGAGCTCATCGGTGACAGCTCGAGCCGGCTCGCACGACAGCTTGAGGATGGCGCCCCCTATGACATCTTTATCTCCGCCCGCGCGGACCTTGTGCGCGCGCTCCATCAGGCGGAGCTTGTGAACCAACCCGCCACCCTCGCGGTGACGGGGCTCGCCCTCGCCTATGAGCGCGTGACGCCCCCCGGCGAGGCGCCGACGGTCCGTGGCCTGATCACGCACGCCACGGCGGTCGGTGTGGCCGATCCATCCGTCCCCCTGGGCGCGCGTACGGAGCAATGGCTCGCCGCATCCCGGGACGCGGCGGGGCTCTCGTCACACGTGCACGCTTTGGAAGCCAACGCCCTCGCCGTCGAGCGCCGGCTCACGGCGGGAGAGATCGACCTCGCCGTCCTCTTCACTCAACAGTGCGCGTCGCTGCCCCGACGTTTCCGCTGCCTCCCCATCGACGCCGCGCCCGTCCTCTATAGGGGCGCGGTGAACTCTCAGAGCACGAGCCCAGAGTTGGCGGCCGCGTTCTTGAGCGACCTTCGTGACGCGCTCCCTCGGCGCGGCGTGGAGGTGAGACCATGACGGATGATCGTCCCCGCGTGCGCCCGCAGCCTCCGAGGGGTCGGTGGCTCCCCTTCCTCGCTAGCCTCCCCGGCCTGGCATTCATCGCGCTCCCCATCGGTGCGCTGCTCTGGCTGGGATTCTCCGACGATGCCATGCGCGCGATGTGGCTGCCTGCATCTCTACAGGCGATGCGGGTCTCGCTGACCGTCGCGACGTCCGCGACGCTGGTGTGCGTGATGTTGGGTCTTCCCATCGCGTGGTGGCTGTCACGCGACCCACGGGTGGGGGCGCGCCTCGTTCGAGGGCTCGCCATGACGCCATTGGTGATGCCGCCGGTCGTCGCGGGGACAGGGCTTCTCCTCACCCTCGGTCGCAAGGGCCTGCTCGGCGCGAAGCTCGATGCGCTCGGCCTCTCGATCTCCTTCACCTCTCTCGCCGCGGTCCTCGCGGCCGCGTTCGTCTCCATGCCCTTGATCATTCTCTCGGGTGAGGCGGCCTTCCGGAGCTTGTCGCCTGCACATGATGAGGTGGCACGTACCCTCGGTGCGGGTCGCTACGCTCGGCTGCGCCACATCGTCATCCCTCAGCTTCGACGACCGCTCTTCGCCGCGACGGCGCTGTGCTTCGGACGCGCGCTCGGAGAATTCGGCGCCACGATCACCTTCGCCGGCAGCTTCCCTGGCCGCACCCGCACGGTGCCCCTTGCCGTCTACCAGCTTCTTCAAGGGGATCAAAACAGCGCCGTCGCGCTGTCCGTGTCACTGATCGCCGTCTCCTTTCTCATCATGATTCTCAGCGGACGGGTGGTCCGTTCCCCATGAGCATGCACGTCGACATCCACCTCTTCGTCGGGAGCGATATCCCCCTGCGCGTCGCATTCACCGCGAGACCAGGCGAGGTCTTCCTCGTGACGGGCGCCAACGGCAGCGGTAAGACGACCTTGCTGCGGGCGCTCTTGGGTCTGGTGTGTCCGGTTCGCGGCGAGGTGCGCTGGGACGACGACACATGGTCTAAGGGGCCAGAGATCCTGGTGCCCAGTGAATCCCGCGGCTTCGGCTACGCCCCGCAAACCGCGACCCTGCTTCCTGGGCGCAGTGTGGCGCACAACGTCGACCTCGGCATGATTCTTCGCGGGGTCCCACCACGCGGGCCTCAGCCGATCGCTGGCGAGTGGATCGAGCAGTTTGGGCTTCGCGCGCTGCGGGAACGTGTCGCCCGTAACCTCTCCGGTGGTGAGGCCGCCCGCACCAACTTGGCGCGGGCGTTCGCCTCCCACCCGCGACACCTCGCGCTCGACGAGCCCCTCGCGCACGTCGCCCAGGACGCGCGACCCTCCATGGTCGACGCGCTCGCCCGGGGTCTGCATAAATTCGAGGGGCCACACTTCATCGTCACCCATCACCCCGAGTGGTTCGCGACGATCTCCTCCCGCAGATTCCGAATGGAGAACCATCGCCTCACCGAGGAGTACGACGGTGACCCAACAAGCTGACGGAGCCGTGTCCCGTACACGAATCGATAGCTTCGATCTTCTGCGCGGCGTCGCTGTCCTGCTCATGATGGAGCAGCACCTCGGTGTCTGGCTTTGGCAAGGACCGGCCCCTGGACGGCGGATTATCGACTACCCCGTGCTCCTCGGGATCAACATCCTGGGAGGCGGAGCCGCCCCCGCCTTCTTAATGCTCGCGGGCGTGGGCGCGGCCCTGTTCCTCACCCGCGCAGCCCCGTCTTCTTCTCGCGCGTCTCGTCGCATACTGGCGACGCGCGGCCTCATGATCCTGGGCTTTGGCTACGGACTAAGCCTCTTGACGCCGAGTTGGTTCACTCTGCGCTCGTGGTACGTCTTGCACCTCATCGGCGCCTCCCAGATCGCGATCGCGGTGATCGGTCGACGTCGCGTCTTCCTCGCTGGCGCGTGCCTCCTGGTCCTCGCGGCGACGCCCTGGGTTCAAGGCCTCCTCGCCACGCCCGCCCACCTCACGAACCTCCGCATGACCGGTGTCGACCCGATGGGTTCCGCCCACGCCATCCTTCCTGGGGGACACCTGCGCCTCGCACTCGCAGAGGGCCAATTCCCGGCGCTCCCATGGTTTGCCATCTTCGGCTGGGGGGCTTTATGCGGCGCGATCGTGCCTCGACCTGACGCCCCGCGGTGGCTCACCACCTGGGGGCTTGTCCTCACGAGCCTGGGCGGCGCCATGGTCGTCAGCTACCACGTCATGCGATGGCCTTTCGCCGTCTCCTACCCCCGGATCTTTAAACTCAACGTCCCCTTCTTCCCATGCACGCCCGCGTTCATCCTGCTCATGGGGGGAGCCCTCACCTTGCTCATGGCGGCCCTCTTGCGGCGCGAAAGGAACGCAGGGCTCGCACACGTCGCCGCGTTGTGCTCTCTGGGCCGCTGCTCGTTGTCTGTGCTCATCGTTCACGTCGTCGTCTTCCGTGAACTGGTGCGGCCGCTGGGGATGTGGCGGGCCTGTGACGTCACGACCGCGGGCGCGATCCTCGTCTTCACCCTGGTCGGCTCCATGTGGATCGCACATCGCTGGCAGCGTGTGCAGTTTCGCTACGGCGCTGAATGGATGCTCCGGCGACTCGCCCCGAATCGCTCGTGACACACGCGACGCGTCGGCCGCCGGCCCCTCCGCGAAATTACCGTTGTTGCTCGTGCAGCGCGAGCCGCGTGAGCTCCACACGGTTTTTCACGCCGGTGGTCGCGTAGATTCGACGAGCGTAAGTGCGGACCGAATTAAAGGTCAGCCCCAACTGTTCCGCGATGAGCCTGTCGCTGAGCCCTTCAACCATCAAGTTTGCCACCCGTTGCAGGCTCGGCGTTAGACCGATGTTGGCGCTCCATCCCCCGTTCATGCTCTCGCGTCCGTTGACACCCTCCTCCGCGTTCTCCAACGCCTTGGCGAGGACCAAGTCCATATCGACCTCACCGAGCTTCATAGGGATGATATTCACCCCGCTCGGCATGGCCTCGCCGCGCTGCGAGGCGCTCAGCCAGCCCGGCCAGCGCTCAAAGGTCTCTTTGGCAGGTGCGTTGCACGCGAGCGGAATTCCTTGCCGCGTGAGCAAGAATGCAGGTTCAGAGATCGCCTCCAACAAACCCGAGGCGCCGAGGCTGCTGCGAAAGCTCGCGGCGAAGGCCGCCTGGCTCGACAAACAGTGCTGAATTTGGTTCGCGCTCCGCTCCAACAAGTCACACGCCTCGCGAAAGCTGGCGCGGTCATCTCCGTCCAAGCTGAGCCAGCACGTCACATTCCCTGGGATCACCATGGCGATGTACGTCGCTTCTCGCAGCCTCGCGTTGGCGCAAAGCCGAGAGAGCGCGGCGATCTCGTCCCGCGGTCGCTCAAGGCCATCGAAGCTCACTACGCGGGGTCCTTGGCCCACGCGACTCTGGAGCGCCTGCAACGTCGCGTCGGTCAGAATGCTCTCAGATCCGTGTCCGGCGACATTCTTAGACAAAAACCAGTGGCCTGAGCGCCCCGTGGATTCAAAACAATAGAGTCTCGCGCGAATTGCCGGCAGCATCGCCGCGAAGGAATCGACCACCGCCTGTCTCGGGTCCATCGACAAGCAGAGCTTGCGGAGTGTCTCTCCAAATTGCTTGTCGCTCACCTCGAGTGTCATTGTGTTTTGCTCTAACCTCATGAGTGCAGAACCCCTCTGACCACGATTCCCTCAGCGCGTCCATAAACTGCACTAAGGAGGATGGCCATAGGCCGCTACGGTAGCAAGTTGAGCCGCCAAGACAACGTGTTGTCTTGTGCGGGCGGTTACGCTCGCGGTGCCTGCGCCTCTAGCTCAGGCGGTGCGCTGCGAACGCGAGCTGTCTACGCCATGCATCTCGGGAAGCCGCACCGGGCGAAACCGCATGAAATGCGTGTCGCTGGCCCGGATAGACGCGCGCGATCGCCTTCGCACCGCGAGCTCGATAGGCGGCGACCAAGCGATGCGTATCCTCCATCACCGGGTCGCGGTCTCCGACAAATGCAAATAATTCGGGAAGTGGTCGCGAAGATAAGGTTTCTGACTCTAGGACTTCGACGGGGCTCGTCGGTGCAGAGTTACGACAGACGGAATAATTCCAAGGATTGTAAAATCGTTCTTTCATGGAGCGAAAGATCTTTTGCGCTCGTGGGTCGCGCGCGTGCGTTGAAGATCTCCACCCAAGATCTCCCACACAGAACACACCACACCCTGCGATACAGCCCCGCAAGCGCGGCCCGTGGCGAAACATATTCCTCGCCCACGGCGAACGCTGCTCGAAGGACTGCGCGACAGTCATGGCGAGGGCAATATTCGCTCCCGCAGATTCGCCAGCCACCACCAGTCGACGCGCGTCAACCCCGAAACGCTCCGCATGGGTCGCGATCCACATCAGCGCAGCGCTCGCATCCTCCATGCACGCCGGGAAGGGATACACCGGCGCGAGCCGGTACTCCACGTTGAACACCACATGCCCCTCAAGCGCGAAGCGGGTCGCGATGTGGGCATGTGTGCGGCGGGACAGGTACTGAAACGCACCGCCGTGGAAGTAGACCACCGCGCCGCGTGGCTCCGTCGACGCCGTCAGTGGCACGTACACATCGAGCTGCTGCTGCGGATGTCCGGTAGACCTGTACGGGACATCCTGCGCGACATGCAGCCGCTGACCACGAAACCTGCGCTGCGCTGCGCCGAGGAGCCCGCTCATGGCCTCCGCGCTCCGCACCACGACCCGATATGAAGTGGGACGCCCAACAAAGTCGAGCCTCCGAACGAGGGTCATCTCGCCCGCATCTCCTGCGTACTCGGTCGCCTCCCGGCGGGGCCTCCCGTCACGGCGCGCGCGCACCCTCGCAGCGTCGACCGCTGCTCGGGACCAACTAGGCAGAGGGCGGTACGCATGCCTTGCCGCCACCGTCATCTACGAAGCTAATATTCGCGGAGCAATTCGCGAGCGCGTCCGCGTCTCGGTTCACGTTGCACTCGGACTTATCAACGCAAGTACGGAAGCAGTAGTTTATCCCGTCGGTGTGCGCGACGCACCGAGCACCTTCAGGACAATCAGCGTCCGCTCCGCAGTTGGCGATCCCGCAATATCCCCCTTTGAAGGAATCGAGACACTGCAATTGCACCTCCTCCGTTTCCCCCTCCGTATTCGTCAGCTCGACCACGGGACAATCTTCGAGGACTTCACATACAGCGCCCACACCAAGCTTGTCGGCCTCAAGTTCCTCCCCCTCGTCCGCGCAAGAGAACAGGACGCCGATCAGCGCGCACAGTGCTAGTGGAAAGCCGCAGAACTTAAGTCGCATGCGAGAATGTTAACGGCCTCTACCTGCGCCTGTCCACTGCCACACAAGACGGCCGCGCAAGAGCGGCTCTAGCTAGATTCCAGCTCGAGCAGCCGATGGGGCGCCACGGCGCCACGGTCAGTGATGATCGCCGTGATCAGCTCAGCCGGCGTGACATCGAAGGCGGGGTTCTCTACGTCGATACTGGCCGGTGTCATCAGTGTCCCTCCGTGAACGCGCACTTCATCCGCAGGCCGCTGCTCGATGGGGATATCCGCTCCGTCCTCAAGGGAAAAGTCGACGGTCGTCCACGGCGCTGCCACAAAGAACGGGATCTTGTGATGATGACAAAGCACCGCCACGCTGTAGGTCCCAATTTTGTTCGCCACATCGCCCCGACGGGTGATCCGATCCGCCCCAACGATGGCCGCGGCGATCTTCCCTTGGGCCATCATGGCACCCGCCATGTTGTCTGCGATCAATGTCGCTGGAATCCCTTCTTGGATTAACTCCCACGCAGTGAGACGCGCCCCCTGAAGCAGCGGCCGCGTCTCATCCACGAAGACGCGGAGCGCGGTGCCGCGCTCGTGAGCCGCCCGAATCACCCCAAGCGCGGTGCCGACGCCTCCCGTCGCGAGCGCGCCCGTGTTGCAATGCGTGAGCACGCCGCCGGTCGGCAAGAGCGCCGCCCCGTGGTCACCCATCGCACGATTCATCGAGACATCCTTCTTAATATGGGCCTGCGCTGCGCTCACGAACCGCTGACGAAGCTCGTCCACCGGACACGACGGATCGGCGTCATCAAGGACACCGCGGAGTTCTTCGAGCGCGACAAATAAGTTCACCGCGGTCGGACGAGTCCTCGCGAGTCGCTCGATCGCCTCGTGAACCTGCGCGTCGAACTCACCACGCTTGGCAGAAAATCCAAAGCTCGCGGCCGCAAGACCCGCCGCCGCCGCGCATCCGATGGCGGGCGCCCCTCTCACCGTGAGGGTCTCGATCGCCTCGGCGAGGGGCTCGATCTCCCGCAGTTCAAGCCAAATTTCTTCACCGGGGAGGCGCCGCTGATCGAGCAGACGCAGCACCTTACCCCCGTCTGACTGTTCGAGCGCCCTGACCTCCTGCCTCGTCGTGCTCACCGTCTGTCTCCTAGGTGTCGTCGACCGGTGGGAGTTTCGCGGCGAGCAGCTCTTGCACCATTTGCGGGTTGGCCTGCCCTCGCGTTTTCTTCATCACCTGACCGACGAAGAAGCCCTTGAGGGCCACCTTGCCGCCGGTGTACTGCTCGAGCTGCTTGGGATGCGCCGCCAGCACCTCATCGATCGCCGCGTCGAGCGCTCCCGCGTCCGAGACCTGCGCGTAGCCGTCGCGCTCTACGATCGCTCGCGGGGAAGTCGACTCGGCGTACACCTTGTCGAAGACCTCCTTGGCCGAGCGTCCGGAGATGGTCCCACCGTCGATGAGGCCGATCAGCTCCGCGACATGTTCAGGGCCCACGGGGCTCTCTTCGATGCTGCGTTGGTCACCATTCAATCGGCCCAAAAGCTCCACAGTGACCCAGTTGCACGCCTTTTTGGCGGGCGCCTTGGCTGCCAGCACAGCGTCAAAGAAGTCCGCGAGGGCCCCTTCCGCCGTGAGCACTCCGGCGTCGTAGATGGAAAGCCCAAGCGCCCCGTAGCGCTCTCTTCGCGCATGAGGGAGTTCGGGCAGCGTCGTGCGGACGCTGTCGATCCACTCTTGGCTGATCTCGAGGGGAGGCATGTCGGGCTCGGGGAAGTAACGGTAGTCCGCGGCCTCCTCCTTGGTCCGCATCACCTTGGTCTGGTCGCGTCCGGGATCGTAGCTCATGGTCGACTGGATCACCGTGCCGCCACCCTCCAACAGATCCACCTGCCGACGGATCTCCGCGTTGATCGCTTGCTCAAGAAACTTGAAGGAGTTGAGGTTTTTGATCTCGCACCGAGTCCCGTACGGGGCGTCGTCGCCCCGACGAATCGAGACATTCGCGTCGCAACGCATTGTCCCCTCTTCCATATTCGCATCCGAGATATCGAGGTAGCGAATCACAGTCCGAAGCTCCCGCATATACGCCGACGCCTCGGCCGCGGAGCGGAGGTCGGGCTCGCTCACGATCTCCAGCAGAGGGGCCCCTGCGCGGTTGTAGTCGACCAGGCTCACGTCGTCGCCCACCAAGTGCAGATTCTTGCCGGCGTCTTCTTCGAAGTGGATGCGGACGAGCCGCACAGTCAACGCCTTCCCGTGATCGGTCGGGTCGGGGAAGCGAACCGTGCCGCCCGTAGCGTACGGGTGATCTGATTGGGTGATCTGATACCCCTTCGGAAGATCTGGGTAAAAGTAGTGCTTGCGCGCGAAGCGGCTCTCTTTGTGAAGCTCACATTCGAGCGCTAGCCCCAGCCGCAGCCCGTACTCCACCGCCGTCTTGTTGGGCCGCGGGAGCGTCCCCGGGAGGCCGAGCGTGTAGGCGTCCGTCTGGGTATTCGGATCTTCACCCGCTCGGTAGCCGCAGCTGGTGAACATTTTCGTTTTGGTCTTGAGCTGACAGTGGATCTCAAGGCCGATCACAGGTTTCCAATCTTCGACGGGCATCACAAATCTCCTCTAGAGTTCAGCCACCTTGGTGTGCCAGCCAGTGTTCGCCTCGTAGGCGGCCGCCGCAGAGAACAACAGGCTCTCCCCCAGCGTTGGCCCCACAAGCTGCAAGCCGATGGGGAGGGGCTTCGCCGCGCTTGAGAAACCGCCGGGGATGGAGATCCCTGGCAGCCCGGCCAAGTTCGCGCCGATGGTAAATACATCGGACAGGTACATGGAGAGCGGGTCTGCGATCCGTTCTCCGATCCGGAATCCAGGCACCGGGGAGGTGGGGCTGGCGATGAGATCGCATTGGCCAAACGCGGCCTGGTAGTCCCGCTTGATCAGGGTTCGTACCTTCATGGCACGCCCGTAGTACTCCTCGTACGAGGAGGCTCTCAACACGAAGGTGCCCAACATGATGCGTCGCTTCACCTCGGCGCCGAACCCCGCCTCGCGCGTCGCGTTGTACATCTTCAAGAGCGAGGGCGCCTCGACCCGGGCGCCGTAGCGGACGCCGTCGTACCGCGCGAGGTTGCTCGAGGCCTCCGCCGTGCAGAGGATGTAATAGGTCGCGACGGCGTGGTCGAAGTGTGGAAGCTCGACGTCGACGAGCGTCGCCCCAAGCTCCTTGAACGCCTCGAGTGAGCGCGTGAAGGCGACGCGCACATCCTCGTCGAGCCCCTCGAGCTCCATTGCTTTCCGGTGAACTCCAATGCGAAGCCCCGCGACGCCTTGATCGCAGGCGGAGAGGTAGTCGTCGACGGGCGCATCGAGGGTCGTCGCGTCCATCTCGTCTCTCCCCGCGATCGCCCCCAACACAAGGGCCGCGTCACGCACGGTCCTGGTCACGGGGCCCGCTTGGTCGAGACTCGACGCGAACGCGATCATGCCGTGTCGAGACACCCGTCCGTAGGTGGGTTTGAGCCCCACGACGTTGCACAAGCTCGCCGGCTGCCTGATCGAGCCCCCCGTGTCGGTACCCAACGTACAAAGCGCCGTGCGGGCCGCCACCGCGGCCACCGAGCCGCCCGAGGATCCTCCCGGCACGAAATCTGTGTCCCATGGGTTTCGCACCGGCGGGTGCGGGCTGTTCTCGTTCGAGGAACCCATCGCGAACTCATCCATGCTGACCTTGCCGAGCATCACGCTGTCGGCCTCGCGGAGTCGCCTCGCGTGGGTCCCGTCATAGGGAGGCGTCCACCCGTCCAAAATCTTGGACCCGCACGTCGTCTCGATCCCCTCGGTGACGAAGATGTCCTTAAGCGCCAAAGGGACCCCGGCGAGCGGACCGAGCGGCTTGCCAGCCTGACGTTTCTTGTCCACCGACTCGGCGGCGGCGCGCGCGGTCTTTGCCGCGACCCGCAGGTACGCGTTGATCTTAGGCTCGACCGCTTCGATGCGAGCGAGGTAGGCCTCGGTCGCGTCTGCCGCGGTCACATCTCCGGCGCGCACCGCCTTGGAGAGTTCGAGCGCTGTCCAATCTAGTATCGAAGACATGTTCGCCTAATCTTCCTTGAACTTGGGAACGACCACGAGTCGTCCGCGGGTGTTGGGTGCGTTCGAGAGCGCGGTCTCACTTGAAAACTGCACGCCCGCAGCGTCCTCTCGCAGCGAGGACTCTTCTTGTCGCTCGCTCAAGAACTCGGGCACGCCCGACACGTCAACCTCACGCAGCGTCCCGATATAACCAAGGATGTCTGCGAGCTGGACGCGAAATTGTTCAACCTCTTGATCGTCAAGAGACAACCGAGCGAGCGTTGCGAGCTCGCGAATTTCTTCGGGGGTCACCGTGGCCATCGGGACGTGACTCTAGTCCCACGCAGCCCCGCGGTCCATGCTGCTGCGACGCCGGCGCGCGTTCCGCCCAGGGTCCGCCCGCGGGGTTGTTTTTGCTCGTTTTCGGCCGTTTTGGTGACAAGGGGGCGCGGAAGGGGTACGACGTGTGCAGCATGACTCCCCGCCGCAGACGGCTTTCGCGCAGATTCGCGATGCTCTCGATGCTGGCCATCTCGTGCCACGAGGGGCCTCGACCGGGTCCGTGGAGTGAGGTGGACGTGGTCTCCGACCTCGCCCCGCCAGGATATTTGGCGCTCGTCTCCGTGACGCTCACGGATTCTTCCGAGCAAGATCCAACCGCGCTCGAAGCCCCCGACGCTCGCGTCTCGTCCGTAGGGACCTTCCTCGAGTATGCCGGCGGCAGCGAGCAACACGTCCGGGCGCTCAGCGGAATTTCCCGACGGGCCATGCAGCGATTCTCTCCTGGAACCTGTGTGCGGGGAGACGCGTTGAGCCTCGCCTCGTCCCCCAGTGATTCCACGGCCGCCCCCGCCGAGGTCATGCTCCTCGACGTAGGAAATATCTCCCTCGAAGCCAACGAGCAGCGGCTCCCATTCGACCTCGTCCTCGTGCCCGACTTGCCCCCCGTGTTCGCCGGGGTGTCCTATCGCCAACGAGACGCGTCCTTGCAACTCGGGACCCCCTCACCCGACGGCACTTTCTCGGCGCTGCTTCACATCGACGCCCTGTCTGACAGCGATCTCAATGAAATCTCTGAACAGCTCGTCTTCCCACCCGCCATCGGTCTCCGCGCGGAACTCGACGAAGAGCGGACTACGCTTCACGCGCGATGGAACGACAACGCAGAGGGAGCCCTGGAGTTCGAGCTCGACTTTGTCAACTCGACCGGCGACGGACTGCAGGTCGTCTGTGTGGTGGAAGACAACTCCGCGCTCACGCTCACGCTCCGAGACCTCGAGGGCCTCAAGCTCCCGTCGACGCCGCCTGTCAAAGTGACCGCGAGAAGAGTCACCAACTCCGCGCGCAGTTCCGGAGTCTTCGAGGAGATTGAGTTCCAGGCCATTCGAACCTCCCAAGTCCTCCTCGACCCGTCGCTCCCATAACCCCTCGAACCGCGCATCATGCCCTCGTTGAGCGAACTTGAGCTGATCCTCTCAGTCCTTACGTGTGGACGTGGCGACCTGATGACGCTGCTGTCGACCGAACTCCTGGAACTCTCTGGCGCTCTCGATCTCGACGCGTCGACCGGTCCACAAGATCCGCTTTGGGAGCTCGACCGGGAGATCGATTTTGAGTTAATCCGCGCAGATTCAGAACTCGGTTTCCGCCTCGCACGCCTCCCCGAAATCCATCTACGGACGGTCGACGAGACCCCCGAGGAATTCTCAGCGGCGCGACAGCGACTAAAGATCCTCCGGAGCGCCCTCACGAAGCGGGCCACAGCTCTGACCGCTGTCGGCCGCTACCTGACCACCACGCACGCCGCGGACATGACCACACCTGCGGCCGGGCTCCCGCGCCTCTCAAGCGAGGGCGTCGCTGAACACGCGGGTGTCGAAGAGCGCCTCATCTCGCGCGTCACCCGAAACGCACGCTGCCAAACTCCGCGGGGAGCAGTCGATGTTCACGCGCTCTTCGGCCCCTGAGATCCGATCGTGGCGTTCACGAGGGGCCCCACCTCGTAGTCAAGGAGATCCGCGACGAGCAAAAAATCACCCCGCTGCTGCGCGTCGACGATCATCTCAAGCGCCGGCATGAACGCCCGCGCGTTGTCCGGGTCTCCGTCGGCCGTCAAATATGCCTGAATCCCATCGACCACGGCGATCATCACCTCCGACGCCATCGAAATCTCACCAAGACGAAAATGCGTCGCGGCCGCCCCAATTTGAGTGAGGAGCTGCGCGCTCACGGTGCCCCCTCCACAAATTCAAAACCCTCCATCGCGGCGCCTCGGCGACCCACACGGGTAAACTCAACGCCCTCTACGCGCTCCACATAGCGGACCAGTTCATCACGATATCCGACCAAGTTAAGCGTGCTCGGGACCGATCGCCCGCTCACGTCGGTGGTAAAAATCTTGGGACCTGTCACGGGCATCGAGGTGGTGACGCCGGCAGCGTGACTCTTCGAGTGTGGAAAACAAAAGTCTGCCGCGACGAGGCACAGCCGCCGCGCGCCCATCCACACGCCGAGATCGACGGCGACATGGGTGACGGTCCCGGACGCGAAGAGCACCCCCTTCGGATTGTGCGGGCACAGCTCTTGATAAACGGGGACCCCGAGATTCGCCTTCACGAAGGTACCGGGCCACGCCGCCAAAACCCGCGGGTGCAGCCCCGGGGCGTAGACCAGCGGCACATCTGCGAGCACATGGGGCGTCGGGATCCCCTCAAAATGCTTGACGAGCGCTTCGGCAGGATCCACCGCCACCACATAGTCGGGAACGATTCCTTGGCGCAGCAATGGCAACACGGCGGTGTTCACCGCGACCACGACTCCCTCGGCGACCCTTGGGCGAAGCCACTCCACGACCTCATCGAATGTGGGGCCCGCCGCGATGACGTAGCACTCGGCGCCGGCGTGCTTGCCCCGCAGGGTCTCGACGTCGGGGTCGGAGGAAAGGTGCGCTGCGTTCACCGCGAGCGCGCGCTTGATGCTCTCCTCTTGCCGCGCCTCGAAGGCCCGAATCATCGGCGCCGCGAGGGCCGTCAGCAGACGATCGCGCAAGGACTGGCGGTCCCTCTCCGCGGTCCACACAGACGCCGGCGCACACGCGAATGGCTCGCGCACGTCATCGACTGCCCCGTGATGCAACGTGACGCGAGGATCGGCGAGCCACGGATGGTCCGCGACCTCAAACGACTTGCGCGCGACCGCGCGACTCATGATGACCACGTGCAACCGCTGGAGCGCAGGTCGTGACAGCAGCGCCCGCTGCAGATCACCGAGTGCGACACCGTACACCCACGCCTCCTCACTCGCCTCCGGGATCCGTGAGGCCTGCAAGTTGGCCTCACGTTCGCGGTCGTAACAGCTGGTGATGTTGATCTCGCCCACCCGGAGCGTCGGCACCGGCGTCTGGGTCAGCCCCCAAGTTCGCCCCGGTTGCGCGCTCGCGAGTGCGGCCGCGATCTCCGGCCATCGACGCTGAATTTGTTCAAGAGGCTCCACCAAGAACTCGACGCGCGCGCGCACCGGGTCTCAAGACCCTCGCACCTGGGCGCCTGGGAACTATACCGGACCAGTGGTCTCGCGACCCTACAACCGGCGCGTGGAGTCCACGATGCCTTGATAGAGCTTGTTGGCCGCCTTCAGCCCACCTTCGACGCCCCCCGCCACGAGCGTCTCTATCTCGTTTTGATCGGACTTGAGCGCCTCGTAGTAGTGCTGCCGATCCACGTGATGGATCAATGCGGGCCAAAATCCGTGATTGATGAGCACGTGGTTCATCGCCAACCGCGCCACGCGGCCGCTGATGTCGGGCCAAGGGAAGATACGGATGACGTCGCGGTGGACCTTGCAGCCGATCTCGATGGGGCTTGCGTACTTGCACTCATCGGTGCGGAACCAGTCCGTCAGCTTCCGCATCTGGTAGCTGATCTTGTCCGCCTGGGCCAAATCGTGGAAATACAATCGATGGATCGGGTTGTCTTTCCGGTATTGCGTTTGATCCTTGCGATCCGTCGGCAACAAGATCTGGTGGAGTTTCTTGAGCCAGTCGAGGTTCAGGGGGAATTGCTTCTTCCCGCGCGCCTCGACGATCCTGCGAATTCCGTCTCGCAGGGCGATGATGTGGTGATAGGACGGAATCAGCGAGGGCGCGCTGATAATCTCATCATCGATAGCGGCCTTAATCTCCGCGATGGTCAACACCGAGCCCTCCAGCGCGAAGTCGTGGAAAATCCACGACATCATCAAGCGCTCTTGAAACAGCTGCTGTTGACTAGGCGAGAGCATCTGAAGCTTCTCCCAAAGGAGCTCCGAGGCGTCATGAAGATCTTGATACGGGACGATAGGCATCGAACTTTAGAGCCCGCGCGCCGCAGGACGCGTCCGGGGGGCGCAACCTACCTATCGAGACATGTGCGGTCAACCGAATATGACTTAAGTGCTTGAAATTACAGACTTATGAGTGCGTGCTTGGCGCCCTCGATGGTGCGAGCCCGATCCGGCGTCGTGAAGACCGCAACCTCGCGGCTTTTTTGACGAATCGGGCTGCGACTGGCACTGACGAAGGGTGTCGACGTTCTCGCACAGCCCGGTGTTGGTCGACGCCGTATGCGAGGCGCTCTCGGATCCACTCGATGTGGACCGCCCGCGCGCAAGCTCTGGCATCTTGCTGGACCTCACCTGCGGCGGAGCGGGCCACACCCGCGCGCTCTTGCGGGTGCTTCAGCCCAAAACTGTCGTCGCCTTCGATCGCGACGCTCGCGCGCTCACTGCGGCGCGCGAGCGGCTCAAGGACGCGCCATGCGAGGTGATCTTCGTCCACGCGCCGTTCTCCGAGATGCACCGCGAGCTCGACGCCATCGGTATCTCACACGTCGATGCCATCCTGGCCGACCTCGGCGTCTCATCCCACCAAATCGACACCGGTGAGCGAGGCTTCTCTTTTCGCAGCAACGGCCCGTTGGATATGCGCATGGATCCGAGCCGCGGGCAGCCCCTGGCGGCTCGGCTCGCGGAACTCTCCACGGAGCAGCTCACCCGGATCCTCCGCGACTTCGGTGAGGAACCCGATGCCCGCCGGATCGCCAGCGCCATCGTGGCCCAACGTCCAACCGACACAAGCGAGCTCGCCAGCGTCGTCACCGAGGCCATGTCGGCGCGCCAACGACGTCATCTCGGCGCGCGCATCCACCCCGCGACCAAGACCTTTCAGGCCCTTCGCATCATGGTGAACAGCGAGTTCGATGAGCTCGACACCATGCTCCGCGACGCGCCCGAGCGCCTCCAACTCGGGGGTCGGCTCGCCATCATCAGCTTTCACTCTCTCGAGGACCGACGGGTAAAGCGAGCGTTCCGAAGTCTCTGTGAGAACCCTGCCCTGCCCCACGGCGTACCGATCCCAGACCACGAGCGCCCCAAGGCCCCTTTCCGAATCGCCAAGACCTTCCGCAAGGGTCGGATGGCAACCGACGAGGAGCGCGCGTCCAACCCTCGCTCGCGCTCCGCGAAGCTCCGCGTCCTCGAACGAGTTGAAGCATGACCGATCTCGACCCCGCCACGGCAGCCGCACCACGCATCTCTCACCCCTTCATGGGCGCCGGAGCGACGTTCACTTTCGTCGCGCTCATCGCGATCATGACGTGGGTCGGCCTCGCGCGCGTCGAGTCCCAAACCCGTGTCCTCGAGACCGGAGAGGAGATCAAGCTCCTCTCCGACCAGCGAAGCCAGCTCCTCCAGCGACTGCGCCGGCTGAAGACCGAACGGGCATATCTGCGGAGACCGGAGCGCGTCAAAGAGCAGGCTCGCTCCTTGCTC
>CALKDV010000094.1 GCA_938084085.1 uncultured Nannocystaceae bacterium | reverse complement strand
CGGGTCATCCACCAGCTGCATCAGGTCCTTGTCCGAGGACAAAATAAACGCGCGCATCCCAGCCGCGCGTGACTGGACAGCGAGGGTCGCGATGACATCGTCGGCCTCCACCCCTTTAATCTCCAGCAAGGGGATCCCCAGCGCCCGCGTAGCGTCGCGCACCAGAGGAAACTGAGGACGAAGATCCTCCGGTGGCGGAGAACGATTCGCCTTGTACTCGCCGTACATTTCGTCCCGGAACGATGGACCAGGCGCGTCAAAGACCGCCACGATTCGCTCCGGCGCAAAGTCCCCGCGGAGCGCCTGCAGCATCCGCACAAACCCGTGCACCGCGTTGATCGGCGTCCCGTCGGGGGAGGTGAGCATCGGGAGCGCATGAAAGGCCCGAAACACGTAGTTGTTCGCATCGATGATAAAGATGCTGCCAGGTCCGCCTGTGGGTCGTTCGCTCACCGAGCGTTTGTAACACGGCCGAGGGCCCGCGACGGATGCGTCGAGTCCCCGCGCTCCACCTCAAGCGGCGCCTCACGCCTCGCGGACGCCCGTGTCCCAGAGTTGGCAGCGCTCACATCGAAACGGCGTGTCGGTGAGGTCGTCACGACACAGACCACACACCAGCCGGGCCTCGGCCATGGCCCGAAGGGCGGCCTCCCGCGCTTGGTCTCTTTGCCCTCGTCGAAGGCGGAGGCGAATCAGGGCGAGCTGCGCGAAACTTGATGTCGTGGAGACCTGCTCCAGCGACGCGGCCGCCTGCTCAGGATGGCGGAGCGCGACGCGCTCCGCGAGCGCGATGGCGAGCGCTGCGTTTGAGGTGTCTCTCGACGACGCCAGCATCCGCGCCATGACATCGGCCTGTCGCCCTTGGCGATCTGCCCAACGCCACGCCTCCTCCACGATACCGCTCGCTTGGGCCGGCCCCAACTCCCACGCGCGCTGCCAGGCGATCATCGCCTCGTGCGCGTCGCCCATGGCCGCCTCCACGCGCGCCCGCATACTCCACGCGTGCGGGCTGTCGGGCGCGAGCGTCGTCGCCCGCTCCGCGCTCTTGCGGGCTCGCTTCTCGTCCCCTGCTCGCCGAAACGCCTCGGCCTGCTCTGCGAGCGCGTGACCCCGACCCACCTTCGCGTCCCGCGCCGCGCGACCTTGCACTTGCCGCTCGACACGCTCCCACGCCGCAGCGGCGCGCTCCCACGCCCCCGCCTGCTCAAGCGCCTTGGCCAAGGAGCGCAAGGTCGCCACAGAGCGTGGTGACAAGCTGTTGGCGCGCACCAAAGCCCCCACCGCCGCGCGCTCATTCCCCTCCCTCAACAGGTCACGCCCGAGCCCGAGCAAGGCCGCGACGCGCTGTTCGGACGGAAGATCCTCCGACGCGAGCACGGTGCGATGGATCGACTTTGCCCGGCCCACCCGCTGTCGCTCTCGATCGATGGCCGCCAGCGCCAAGAACAATGAGGGGTCTGCCGTCTCCCGCTCACAGGCCTGTTCAAGCTCGTCGCCCACCTGCTCAAGATCACCTTCAGCAAGTTCATAAAGCAATCGACTACGCAGTCGCAGCGCGCCTTCCTCCGCGCGCTGCCTCAGCCAACGAGTGTACGAGATCCCCACCCCCACCGCAGTCCCGGCCGCGAACGCGAGCACAAAAACGATCACCGAGGCGCCTCTCCAGTCCCCGGCGCGCCGTCAAGGTCGGCGAGGACCGTGCCGCGCCCGAGCGCCAACTGCGCCTCGCGAGCCAACTGCTCGTCTTCTTCCCGCTGCCGAAGCGGCAGCCTCCTCAACTTCAACACCTCTCGTCGCAGCGCGCGCAGCTCTCGCTGGGTCGACGCGGATCGTCGGATGCGAGCGGGGAGACGCCACGCGAGAAAACAGATGCCGCAGCCCACAGTTGCCCAGCCCGCGAGCAACAACGGAAGCGACATCGGGTACCGAACCGACGTCCCCATCGCCTCCCCCCTCCACGACGGCATAAAGAGCCACACCTCAAAGGTCTGGTTCGCATTCTCCGCGAACGTGAGCGTGTGCAGCGTCCACAACAAGAAGACGCAGACAGCGAGAAACAGAACGTAGAGATATGTTTTTGCGAGAAGGTTCACCGGGTCTCGTGAAAACCTACCAAGACGTGTATCCTACCGCCATGGCGAAGAGCTTTTCCATGGTCAACGGTGCCTACACGCTCGTGGTGGGGGCGGCCGCCTCCCTCGTCCTCGCTGGATTTATGTCCACCGGTGGCTGCGCGACGAACGACCAACTCTCCGAACTTGAGAAAGAGTACCAGCAAGCGCTCAAGGAACAGAAGAAGCGAACGCCCGCGGAGTGCCATCCCGGCGTCAACGAACCCTGCTATGAGGGGCCCGAGGGCACCGCCGGGCGGGGCATCTGTCGCGAAGGGACCCGCACCTGCGACGAGCGCGGAATCTGGCTCGCCTGTGACGACCAGACAACACCCGCCGCAAGCGAGCTGTGCAACAAAACGGATGACGACTGCAACGGCACCGTCGATGATGGGTTCCAGCGAGAAGGCACCAAGTGTTGGTCTGGCGAGGGGGAATGCAAGAGCGCGGGTACCTATCGATGTGCTGCCGACGGGAGCGCCTCCGAGTGCAACGCCCCCATCATCGAGCCGCGCGCTGAGATCTGCGACGGCAAGGACAATGATTGCGACGGGCAGACGGACGAAGATGACACCGCAGGCACGGGCAACGAGTGCGCCACAGGACAAAAAGGCGCGTGCGCGGCCGGAGTGACCAAGTGCATCGCCGGCGGCGTGCAGTGCATGCCCACCCACCCCCGGACCGTTGAGATCTGCGGGAACGGCATCGATGACAACTGCGACGGC
>CALKDV010000093.1 GCA_938084085.1 uncultured Nannocystaceae bacterium | reverse complement strand
TGCTCGTCGAGTGAGTTCGCCCTCTCGGACGGATTCGGATCCAGCGCGAGCGGCTACTCGGGCGGGGGGCTCACGGCCGGGGACGAAGACACCGGCGACGACACCACCACCGGTCTCACCGACGGCGGCAACGGCGACGGGACCACGGGCTCCGAGAGCGACGACAGCGACGGCACCAGCGGCGGCGAAGAGGCCGGGACGAACAGCGTGGGCGAGTGCGACCCCTTCGCCCAAGACTGCGACCCGGGGCTGAAGTGCAGCTGGATCCACACCGAGTACGGGCCCGTCACCGCCTGCGTCCCCAAACCTGATCTCCCGGCACCTGACGGCGCCGCGTGTGCCGTGCCCACCACTGAGGATCCCTTTGATCCCTGCGGCCTTGGGAGCTACTGCGCCTTCGGTGACAGCTACGGCGTCGGCGTGTGCACCCCGCTTTGCGAAGGGAGCGCCGACGACCCCACGTGCCAAGACACCGGGTCGGTGTGTCGCCTCTGCGACGACTGTCCCTCCGTGTGCCTGGCGGTCTGCGATCCACTCGACGATATGTGTGGCGACGGGCTCGTGTGCGCCGCGTCCATGCAGCTCGGTGCCTTCGTGTGCACCATGGACGCGAGCACCGACAACGGCGGCGGACTCAACGACCCCTGCGAGTTTGCCAACGAGTGCGGGCCCGGGCTGGCCTGCGCCCCCGGGGAGCTGCTCGCGGACTGTGAGGCCGGCGGCTGCTGCACGTCCTACTGCGACACGGAGGACCCGACCATGTGCGCCGCGCTGGACTATTGCACCGCGTGGCCGCTCCAGGCCTCACTCCCAGGCTACGAGAACGTGGGGGTGTGCACCTCCACCACCCCCGTCGACCCCTAGCGGCTCGCCCGGTCAGTGCAGCGTCCCGCGGAGTTCAAGGCTTGGCACGAGCGCCCCCTCGAGCGTGAGCAGCGACTGTAGACGCGCGTCGATTTGCTCTTCGGAGAAATATGGCCGCGCCAGCCTCAAAAACAACCCGGCGTGCCGCGCCTCGCAGCGGGTGAGTTCGGCGTAAAAATTCTTGAGGTCGCCCTCGGGGAGCGCGTCTCGAATCATCCCGAAGCGTTCGCAGCCTCGGGCCTCGACGACCGCACCGAGCACCAGCCGATCGAGCAGTCGCTGGTCGCGGCCGTCTCGCACCCACCGCTGCAGCCGGTCGACGTAGGGATCTTTTTCATCGGGGGTCAGCGCGAGCCCCCGCGCCTGGATGATCTTGAGCACCTGGTGGTAGTGCTCAAGCTCCTCGCGGGCGAACGCCACCATCGGCTCAAGCAGCGCGGCGCGGTCTGGGTAACGCACCACAAAGGACATGCCCGTGGCCGAGGCTTTGCGCTCACACGCGGCGTGGTCCACCAAGAACCGATCAAAGTTGTCGAGCGCCGCCTGGGTCCAGGCGGGAGACGTGGCCACATTGAGTGAAATCACCGGCCGCGACCATAGCAGGTCCGATCCGTGCCATCATCCGAGGCGGTCCGTCCCTCCCCCGTGACATGTCCGCTCCTGACATCCTAGGCCCGGCTGCGGCCGCCGACAGCCCCCCGCTCCCGCCGAAAAGGCGCCCGTGGAGCCTGCTCGCGTGGATGCTCCTGCTCGGGCTGCTCAGCTTGCCCTGGCTCCAGATCCCGGTGGACAACGCCGACGGCGCCGGGATGCTCGCGCACCTGCACGCGTTTTGGAGCGATGGAGACCTGCTGTACGACGACGAGTATCAGGCGCTGCGCATGCTGCCCTTGTTCTCTTTTGTCACCGCGGGCGGTGAGGGCGTCGTGTCCAATCATTGGCCTTCAGGAGCGACGTGGCTGCAGGCCCCGGCCTACCTGCTCGGGGAGCGCGCCTCCCTGCGCGCCGTGGATCAACAAGCGCTGCCTCCCACCGCCGTGTGGATCGTGGTGTCGGTGGCCCTGCGATGCGCGGCCGTGCTGCTCTCGGGGATCGCCGCGTTCGCCCTCGCGAGTGTGATCACCGCTCCCGCGCGACGGGGACACGCGCGCGCGGCGGGCTGGGGCACCCTCGCGCTCGCCGCCGCGATGTGGCTGGGGACGCCCCTGGCCTACTACGCCCTCGAGGCGCCCGCGCGGCCCCACGCCTGGGGCTTTTGTGCGACCGCCCTGCTCGTCTACCTCTACGTCCATCAAAGCCCGGGTGCCCGAACACGCCGGCTGCTCGGCATGGGGCTCGTCACGGGCCTGGCGATCTCCATTCGCCCGCAGCTGGCACCGCTGGCCTTGTTGAGCGTGCATGCGGCGTGGGAGCGTCGAGCGTCCCTGGCCGACGCCGTCGTGGGCACGGGCCTCGCCGCCGCCGCCGCCTGCGTGTGGGTCTTGCCGGGCCTGATGATGCAGCTTTGGATCTACGACCTCCCCGGGTCCATCAGCGCTGGGACTACCACCCATTTTGTGGGGCGCTTTTTAACGTCCTCGTACCACGGGGTGCTCCCGTGGCACCCCCTCGTCGGGGTCGCCCTCGGTCTCGCCGCGGTGTCTTGGGGGCTCACATGGCAGGCCGCGCGGAAGTCAGAGGTGACCACGCCCGCGCGGCACGTCCCCTACGTCAGCGCCGCGGGCCAGGCCCTGATTTTGGTGTTGCTCGCCCACCAGGTGTGGCTCGACGCCGGCTATCGTCCGATCACACCGGGCGCCGTGCTGGGCTCACGGACCTGGGCGGGAGGCACGGGCTTTGGCGCGCGCAAGCTGGTGGACGTGCTCCCCTTGCTGGTCCCCGGACTCACGGCGATCGTCGCCTGGCGCGAACAGGCCCGACAACGCCTCGGTGGCCGCGCGAAGCTCCTCCAGACATTGGAGTGGAGCATCTTCGCCGCGGTCGCGCTGTGTGTGGCCTGGTCCACCGCGCTCTTGCTCGCCGCCCTCGTGGACCTCCGCGTCACCTCCGAGGTGCTCGGGACGGGCAGCCTCCCGAAAGTCGCGTCGCTGGGGCTGCGGGGCGCCGCGTGGAGAGCGACACTGGCCCAACGCGCGATCCCTGGAGACGCGCGCGCGATCCTGTTCGCTTGGATCGCGCTGCCGCTGCTCCTCGCCTGGGTGACATGCATCCAGGCGACGCGACGCCAACCCACGCGCGCTCTGGGGATGCTGCTCGCGCTCCTCGCCGCCTACGGCGTGTTCGCCAACGTCCACACCGTCCGGATGCTCACGCGCTCCGAGGCCATGCTTCAACAAGACCCCACCCGAATGCCCCGCTTCGCCGCGCAGGCGAACCCCCGCCACGCGGGCAGCGTAGGTCCGGTGAACGCGGCGTTCGAGGCGAACGTGCGGGCGGTGCTCGGAGACGGGGCGGTCCCGCCTCCCCGCCCTCTACGACCCCCCGAGCAGGTGACCGGCCTCCCGGCGGTGGGCGCGCCTCCCCCCGGCTGACAGTGTCCCGCGGCTGGGGCTATCCTCCAGCCATGGACTACGTCGGACGCATCTACCGGCCGCCGAGCGAGGCCCGCAGCCTGCTCTTGCAGGTGAGCATTGGGTGCAGCCACAACGGCTGCGCGTACTGCGACATGTACACGGACAAGCAGTTCCGCCCCAAGGACATGGACCAGATCCTGCGCGACATCGACGAGGCCGCCGCCGCCGGGCCGCAGTTTCATCGCATGTTCTTGTGCGACGGGGATTCGTTGATCCTGCCCACCAAGCGGCTGCTGCAGATCCTCTCCATGGTCCAAGAGAAACTCCCGTGGATCGAGCGCGTGGGCACCTACGGCGACACCCGAAGCGTGGGGCGCAAGTCCCCGCAAGAACTCGAAGAATTGCGCGCCGCGGGGCTCGGGATCGTCTACCACGGCATGGAGTCTGGCGACGACGGCGTGCTCGACGAGATCGTGAAAGGAGGCACGGCCGCCGAGTGCGTCGACACGGCCAAGAAGCTGCGGAACGCGGGCATCGATCACTCGGTGATCGTGCTTTTGGGCATCGGCGGCGTGGCCCGCTCCGAGGCCCACGCCCGCAACACGGCGAAGGTGCTCACGCAGATGGACCCGCCCTTCGTGGGGGCGCTGACCACCACGGTGCTCCCCGGCACCCCCCTGTTCACCGCCCAAGAAGAGGGCCGCTTTGAGCTGCCCGGCAAGTTCCGCCTGCTCGAAGAGCTGCGCACCCTGGTGGCCGAGAGTCACTTCTCGCGCTGCCGCTTCTCGAGCAACCACGCCAGCAACTATCTACCGATTCGCTCCGAGCTCCCCCGCGACCAAAAGGCCATCGTCAAGATCCTCGACGAGGTGCTCGCCCGCCGCGACGAACGCGACCTCAAACCCGAATACCTCCGCGGGCTGTGAAGGCGGCCGGCTGCCCTCACGGGCCGTAGATGAGGCACTCCACGGAGACCGTG
Source organism: uncultured Nannocystaceae bacterium (assembly GCA_938084085.1). GTDB lineage: Bacteria > Myxococcota_A > Polyangia > Nannocystales > Nannocystaceae > JAAZXR01. The sequence goes on along the minus strand of CALKDV010000093.1, from coordinate 531 downwards.
CCGTCGAGCAGGGTCGCCGCGCAGCTTTGGTCGTGGAGTTCGTCGCCGAGGGGCGAGGCCCCACCGAGGGCGCAGGCGGTGGTGCCCGCGGCGCAGGTGGTGTCCGAGGGCGTCTGGCACGTCATGCCCGTCAAAGCCTCGAACGCGAAGACCCAGGTGGGCGGCAGGCACACGTTGAGCAGGTCGCAGGCCTGGTTGGGAATCCACGCGCCGCCCCCGAGGTAGGGGAAGTCCACGATCTCGTCGCGGCAGTAGCCCACCGCCGCGCAGGTGGTGGCGCAGGTAGCGTCGTCTGGGAAGAAATGATCGCAGTCGGGTTCGCAGCCGCAGCCCGAGAAAGTCTTGCAGGTGGTGCCGTCGAAGGCCACGCCCACGATGGCCTCGCAGTCGCCGTAGTCCCCGGACACCGGCGCGCAGTCGCCGTCGCCGTCCCCGTCGCCGTCCCCGTCCCCGTCGCCGTCCCCGTCGCCGTCCCCGCCGCCGTCCCCGTCCCCGTCCCCGTCCCCGTCCCCGTCCCCGTCCCCGTCGCCG
>CALKDV010000092.1 GCA_938084085.1 uncultured Nannocystaceae bacterium | reverse complement strand
CCGCCGACCAGGTCGCCGACTCTGCCATCCAGATCTCCGAGTCTGCCAACAACCTCGCCCGGGGCTCGAATGAGCAGGCCGCCACCCTCGATGAGATCAGCGGCCAGATGTCTTCGATGACAGAGCAGACCCGGAAAAACTCGGAGAACGCCGAGAGCGCCCGCTCGCTCGCGCAGACCGCCCGCGATGGGGCTCGCAGCGGCGATAAACAGATGAAGGACATGGTGGACGCCATGGGCGGAATTAACGAGGCCAGTCAAAACGTCTCGCGAATCATCAAGGTGATCGATGAAATTGCCTTCCAGACCAACCTGCTCGCCTTGAACGCCGCCGTGGAGGCTGCGCGCGCTGGTGAACACGGGAAGGGGTTCGCGGTCGTGGCCGAGGAGGTCCGGAACCTCGCGGCACGGTCCGCGAAGGCAGCCAAGGAGACCACCTCCATGATCGAAGGCACGCTCGCGAAGGTGAAGCTTGGGACCGACCTCGCGAACCACACGGCGGAGGCGCTCACCACCATCGTAGGAAATGTGGACCGGGTGACCAACCTCGTCACAGACATCGCCCTCGCGAGTGAGGAACAAGCCCGCGGCATCTCCGAGGTCAACCAGGGCCTCGCCGCCGTCAATATGGTCACGCAGCAAAACGCGGCCACCGCAGAGGAGAGCGCGTCGGCAGCCGGCACGCTCCTCTCCAACTCCGAGGGGATGCGCTCCATGTTTGACCGCTTCCGTCTCCGGAATCGGAGCATCGCCACCGGCTCGGGCGAGGTCATCCCCGTCGATGTCATCCCTCCCGATCTTCTTGAGGCGCTCCGTCCCTATATCGACAGCCTCAGCGTCCCCGCTGCCAACACCGACCACGCGGGCGCGGCAGCCACCGGGACCGCCCAAGCCAGCCCCACCGCCGCCTCCCCCGGCGACATGCTGACCTTCGACGATAACTTTGACCGCTACTAAGCCTCCACCATGTCGATAGAAGACGACAATCCACTCGCGGCGCTCGGCCTCTCTCCCGAAGAGGCCGAGGAACTTATCGCGGAGTTCATCGCCGAGGGTCGCGACCTCATCGCAGACGCAGAGCCGACCCTCCTCGAGATCGAGGCCGCCAGCCAAAGTGACGGGGTGCTCGACACCGAGCTCGTCAACAAGGCCTTTCGAGCTTTCCACTCACTCAAAGGGAGCGCCGGTGTGTTGGGCTTCGCCCGGCTCGTGAAGGTCACCCACGAGAGCGAATTCCTCCTCGACCACTTCAGATCCTCCGGTGACGTGCCCACCGCGGAGCACGTCAGCACCTTGTGCCGAGCGCTTGACATGGCGTCGGAGGCTCTCGACTCGATCGAATCGTCCATGACGGACGCAGCCATTGAAGAGGGCTTCCAGCCCATGATCGAGAACCGTCAACGGCTCACCCGAGAAGCGAAGGAGGCGAAATCCAGCGCCCCCGTCGAGCCACTGGCGCCGCCAGAGCGACCCGTCGCGGCCACCGCTGCGGAGCCTCCCGCCGACGCAAAACCTGCCGCCACCGAGCCTCCCGCCGCGGCAAAACCTGCCGCGGTGCAACCAGACGCGGCCCCTGCCCCGAGCGCGGAGGCCTCCGAGTCAGCCCAGAAGCCCGCCGCAAAACCCAAAGCGGCCGCCAGCCGCTCCGCGACACGAAGTGGCGGCAACATCCGCGTCGATCTCACAAAACTCGATGTGCTCCAAAACCTCGTCGGTGAGCTCATCATCGCGGAGAACATGTTCCGTCACAACCCGATGCTTCTAGAGATCGACGACGAGAACCTCACGAAGGCGCGGGCGCAGCTGATCCGGGTCACCCGCGAGCTGCAGGACATCGCGACCTCCGTCCGGATGATTCCGGTGGCGGCGACCTTTCAAAAAATGAACCGCATCGTCCGGGACGTTTCCACACGCCAGGGCAAAAAAGTGCAGATCCTTCTCGAGGGTGAGTACACCGAGGTCGACAAAACCGTGATCGAGAAGCTCTCCGACCCACTCGTTCACTTGGTGCGCAACTCCGTCGATCACGGCGTGGAGACCATCGATGAGCGCCTCATCGCGGGCAAAGACCCCATCGCGAATGTGACCCTCTCTGCCAAGCATCAAAGCGGAGAAATCTGGATTACGGTGAAAGACGACGGCAAGGGCCTCCACCGGGAGAAGATCCTCGACCGAGCTCGGAGCCGCGGGCTGCTTCAGGGCGAGGGCTCCAAGCTCAAGGACTCCGAGGTGTGGCAGTACATCTTCGAGCCCGGTTTTTCGACCGCCGCGGCGGTCACAGACATCTCGGGGCGCGGCGTCGGCATGGATGTCGTTCGCAAGAACGTAGAGGCCCTCCGCGGGCGCATTGACGTAGAGAGTGTGACGGGATCTGGGAGCGAGTTTATCATGCGGATCCCACTCACTCTCGCCATTATCGAGGGGATGCTCGCCAGAGTCGGCGAACAGAAATATACGATCCCAATGCTGTCGGTGAAGGAGTCGATCCGCGCGACGCACGAGATGATCCGTGAGATGCCCTCAGGTTCGCAGATGCTCAGCTTGCGCGGCTCGCTCATTCCCATCCTCAGGATTGACGAGTTTCATAAGGTCCACCGCTCGGGCGAAATTTTGGATCTCGAAGAAGGGATTTTGGTCGTCGTCGAGGACGGTAACGATCTCGTGGGACTCTTCGTCGACGAACTCATCGGCCAGTTCCAGACGGTGATCAAACCCCTCCCAGGCCTCCTCGGTCGCCCCAAAGGCCTCGCGGGGATGTGTCTGCTTGCCAACGGCGACATCAGCCTCATCCTCGACATAAAAGCCATCGCCGACGGCAGCGGGGACGTCCCGACCATGGACGACCCTGAGGAGCTTGAGCAACCGGCCGCGTAAGGAAAGAATCACCAACTATGTCGAGTCAAAGCTTCGTTCAATCGCTCACGAGCAAGTCCGCCTCCTCCGGGACCCGTCGCCAATTCCTCAGTTTTTCCCTCGCGGACCAGGCCTTTGCCGTCCCAATCGAAGAGGTCCGAGAGATCACCGGGATCCAGCGGTTCACGCCCGTCCCCGACGTAAAGGAATTCGTCCGGGGTGTCATCAATCTTCGGGGCGCCATCATCCCCATCCTCGATATCCGGATGCGCCTTGGGCTCCCGGAGGGGAGCTACGGTCATCGCTCCTGCATCGTCGTCGTCGATCTTGAGGGCGATCCTGTTGGTCTACTCGTCGACTCGGTTCAAGAGGTTGCCAACATCGACTCTGACAGCATTGAGAACCCTCCGAAATTCGATACGAGCAGCTCTGCACAGTTCATTCAGGGGATCGGGAAAGTCGCCGACGAAATCCGGTTCATTCTCGACGTCAGTTCCATCGCACGACACTAGGAACCCATGTCGAGTGTCCGAGGGAAATTTGTCTCCGAGGATGCAGAGGTCGGACCTCTCGAAATAGCGAACCTGGATTTCCATCGCCTCAGCGGACTCATCCGCGCCCACTCTGGCATCTCGATTACGCCGGACAAGGCGATCATTCTGGCCTCACGACTGCGCCCTCTGCTGCGCGCGGAGGGTTATACTTCCTTCGAAGCATTCGTCGAAGAGGTCCTGCGAGACCCTTCGGAGGACCTCCTGGGTCACATCATCGACCGCGTCGCGACGAACTACACCTACTTCTTCCGGGAGCACGAGCACTTCCAGTACCTGCAGCATACGGCCCTCCCAGAGATCACGGAGCGGCTCAAGCGCACGAGGTCCACCGACCTTCGTATTTGGAGCGCGGCCTGCTCCACTGGCGCCGAGGCCTATTCCATCCGCATGGTCCTCGGCGAGTTCTTCGGAGAATCCTATGAGGAGTGGAGAGCCGGGGTCTTGGCCACCGACATCTCCTCCACCGCCCTCGCCATCGCGAGCGCCGCTGTCTATCCCTCCCGGGCGCTCAGCAAAATCCCGCTCGCCCTCAAGAGTCGGTACTTTGAGGCGGTCGAGGGGCCGGAGGAACAGTACCGATTCCGCGACGAGTTCCGAAGTGACGTCGTGTTGCGTCGACTTAATCTGCACTGCGCTGAGGTGCCGCTGCGTCAGCAGATGCATGTCGTGTTCTGCCGAAATGTGCTGATGTATTTCGACGTCGCGGGCAAGGCGTTTATCGAG
>CALKDV010000091.1 GCA_938084085.1 uncultured Nannocystaceae bacterium | reverse complement strand
TCCGCCCGCGGGTCGCTCGGATACTCGGAGAGCAGCTGACGAAACGCCTCGAGCGCCGCCCGGTTCTCTCCGGTGACGCGCGCCAGCTCCCCGCGAAGGTAGAGGGTCTGCGCCGACGTAGGGACCTGCGTCCTCTTGTCTGTCTGCGCCTGCCGTTCGAGGAGTTCGCGGACGCGCCCGTACATGTTGTCGCGGGAGACACCCTCCAAGCGCGCGGCTTTCGTCCACAACAAGCTCGCCGCCTCCACGTCGATCGACGCGGGTCGTCCGGAGTCTTCCGGGGGCAGCGCCGCTATCTCCAGCGCGATCCTCAGCCTCTCCGCCTCATACCGATCCCCGCATTGCTCCATCCAGCGAAGCACGTCCACGCGCTCGCGCAGCCACAGGTTCCGGGGATCGTAGACTTCAAGCAGCAACAGATCCTCGATGGCGCGCTCTGGGCATCCTCCCCCCGTGAGCGAACGGAACCGCGCGTGGCCGAGCCCCCGCAGCACCTGTGGGTCGTTGTCGAACAGCAACAAGGCCGCCTCGTACGCCGTGATTGCCTCTCTCCATCGCTCATCTGACGCCGCCCGGCGGCCTTGCAAGAGCAGCACCTCAAAATCACGGAGTCGTTCGCGCTCGAGCGCAAACTCGTCCACCAATCCCGTGTCCCCGTCCGTCGCGCCGCCGAGCTGTGAGCCCCCCTCCGCGCCTCCCCCACCTGTCTCCGCCGAATCCCCCTCAGTTGTCGAGGGATCCTCGGGCTCTGGGAGGCCTCGGGTGGGCCACGGCTCGGGCGCAGGCAGCTGGGACAGTTCATCCTCCGGCGCTGGGACGGGCGGCTCGGCGCGGCCAACGACGGGCATCCAGAAGAGGACCAACGAGAGTATCGCGACTCGAAAAATCCGATGCAACGGCCGGGAAAACCGCCTCACGATCGAACCCTTCGCTGCAGCATCCGCAGGCGGATCCCCAGCTGATTCATGCGAAGCTGCACTTTCCGACCTGCGGACGCGTCCTCGAGCAGCAGGGCTGCCATGCCCTCGAGATCGCCGTTGAGCTTCAAGTACAGATGCTCAAGGTACTGCCGCTCCACGTCACAACTCACCCCGTTGAGGGTGTCATGCGGCCGGACGAAAACCTGCACGCCGCCCTCCTCCTCACCCGCTGGCTCCTCCTCCACGGAAAAGCCACGGAGGAGCTCAACCACAGTCTTCACCGGGAACGGCACCACGTCCGTGCGGGCAGCCGGGTTGTGGGGGGGGGCCGGACTCGATCCCCCCGAATCCTCCACCAGGCTCACGAGGGTGAAGGTCACCAGGTTTGAAAGCACCATCTCCAACTGGCGGAAATTGCCGGGCCAGTCAAAATCACGCAAGAGCGCCGCGCTGCTCTTATGAAGGAGAAATGTCAGCCGGCCGTCCTGCACCGCGCCGGATTTTTGGGTGACCACGGCCACCCCAATTCCCGACTCCTCGCGGGAGAGTCCATGTCGACGTGCGTACTGGTCGAGAAGATCCTTGTTGTAGCCGTGCGCGCACACCCGACGGAGGAAGTAGCCCAGCAGGTCCTCGAAGTCGTCCTTGCGATCACGCAAGCTCGGAAGCCGCACGGCCGTCGCAGGGTTGAGCCGCATGAGCAGATCCTCACGAAATCGCCCCTCCCGGACCATCAAGCCAAGGTCCTCGTTGGTGGCCACGACGAGCTTCACGTCCGAGGAGTGCTCTTCCACCGATCCCACCGGTCGGTAGGTGTGATCTTGAAGCACCAGCAACAGGGACTTTTGGAGTTCAAGACTGAGGTTGCCGATCTCATCAAGGAAGAGCGTTCCTCCCTTCGCCCGCTCGATCACCCCTTCGCGATTGGCCGTCGCGCCGGTGTACGCCCCTTTCACCACCCCAAACAGATGCGCCGCCATTAACGACTCCGGCAGCGTCGAGAGATCTACCGCGACAAAATCCCCGCTCCGTCCAGACCTTCTGTGAATGTGCTCGCGCGCCAAGAGGCTTTTTCCTGAGCCGGTGGGGCCGGTCAAGATAAGCGGGAGTTGGCCTCGAGCCAGCACGCTCAACCGCTGACGAAGACTCCGCATGACCCGTGTCGTCCCCCAATAGAACGTCTCGTCTTCCCTGGTGTCTTCCCGTTGAGCGAGGATTGACTGCACCTGAACCCGAAGCGCTCGCGCGTCAAGATACTCATCGTCAAGGAGGTACGTATAATCCTCGGCGTCGAGCCGCTCCGCATCCAACCCGATCGGAAGGTCTTCCACGGAGGTCATCACGATGACTGGGAGATCTGGATAGACGGGCCGCAGCGCCTCCAGAATCTTAAACCCCTGGGTACGGCGAAGCCGCTCCGTCACATCGCCTGGCGCCCCCTTCAAGTGCGACTTGTCCGCCGGCAAGAGCTCGGCGTCCTCAATGTTGAAGTGGACATCGAGCAGCACGAGATCGATGGGCTCAGGTGAAGTGCGGAGCCGCTCTCCCGCCTCTCGGAAGTTTCGCGCCGGCGGCACGAACGAATGCTCGGGCAGGTGCCGCTCACACAACTCGAGGTAGGTGTCTTGGTCGTCGATGATGAGGATATTCGCCATGACTAACCTCCACGCGCCCGTCGCACGAGCGCGCTCAAGCAGGCGCGGATTTCCTGCTGGGCCTCCTGCATCTTCGCACGCAGCCCGCGATCGTTGAGCGCGTCCCCCGACGTCAGCCCGCCCTCGATCGATTGCATCCAGCGCACACGCTCTTCGACTCGCCCAAGCTCCGGTGAAGTCTGTTCGCGCTCAGCGAGGCTCATCCCGGCGACCCCCATCTCGTAGACAATCCACGCCGGCTGCGACGCGCCGCCGCGCGTCGTCCGGGTGCCCAACACATCTTGCTGAACCGCTCGCGTCAGCCGGGCGCTCCCCTCGCGCCACTCGGCCTCCTCAAGGTTCGCGCTCTGCCACGCGACGTACTTGCCGAGATCGTGCTTGAGCGACATGAGGCGCTCGGTCAGGCTGCTCGAAAACTCGCTCATGCGCCGCTCCCAGCTTCGCGCAGGCTGGCGGCCCACGCAAGCCCCTAGGGAGCGAGATGATAACGGGTCCCGCGAGCGCGGCCCGTTGTCGTGACTTTGCCGACCTCTTTCATCCATGACAGATACCCACGGAGCTCGTCGAGGTCGATATCGAGGTCTTTGCTGAGTTGGCCAATGGTCCGAGGTTCCTCCGCGACAGCTTGCAGGATCGCGACAAACATCGCGCCTTCCACCGAGTCCTCGTCGGCGGATTCATCCATCTGAACACGGACGGTTCGACTCACCATTTTGTTCCCGAGGGCCTGCGTGATCTCAGCGAGATTCAGCGCCCGAACCATGGGACCAGCTTCACTCGCGAGGAGTTCGCCGATCGTCATGCTGGCGGGCATCTGCTCCAACGTGCGTTGGGCAGCCTGACGAAGCCGAGTCGTCTGCGTATTTTGAAGGGCCGACTCAAAGAGTTGTGCGATCTGAGACATGGGTACAGCGTCTACCTTTCTCCAAACAAATGCCCTGGGCGGGCAGGGGGAACATGATCATTGGGGAGCAAAAGTGCAACCCCAAAAGTGGGTTTTTATTTCCTGAACAAGGAGATTCCTCCAGCAGCCTAACTAGGTATAAAACCGGACCTTCAGCCTGTCTGAGAGGGCCTTGAGTTCACCGTGCCACCAGACTGGCGCGCTCGCAAGCCCCCTCCGTCTGCATGAATTGCAGGTGTCGCGTGCTGTGACACTCCCGGTCGCACGCTGGATCGTTCCAGGACAACGAGCGTTTTCGGAAGCCGGGGTAATGAAGGTCACCACGAATACCCATCAGAGTCCTCGCAGCCCACCGCAGCCCGCCGCAGCATGAGGAGCGACATTGCGCTTCCCTGAGCGGCGCCCGAAGAGGACGCTCATATGGAGGCATTCGTCCGCCGACGCGACGACTTCTCTAGCCGCAGGTGAGAAATCCCGCGTCCACTGTATACGGACCACATTCGAACCGGAACGGACTTCCACAGCTCAGGTCGTTGCCAAGACCGACCCCCCAACTTAGGTCGCCCGCTTGTGCGCCAAAACACACGATCTCTCCGTCGAGGCAGCGGATCTCATGGAGGGTGTCCACATCGAACCCGGCTGTAAACAGGGTGCTGTTCGTGGGCCACGTCGTGCCGTCGTACTCACTAAACAGCCTGAACTCAACATCGAGGTCATCGTCACAAAGGTCGGTCACGAGCACGGACATCAACGGATCGCAGCCCACGTCTGCGACCCCGCCGTATCCCGGGTAGCACGAGCACTGCCCCGCGTCACAGTACGCGTTGGCCCCGCACGTGACCGCCTCGCACTCGGCGTCGGTGTCGTCCACGTACAAAATACAGCCAAGTGCGCAACCCAGGCCAAGGGCGAGGACGCTCCGCACGGATCGCATCATCATTGAGTACTTGTTCGCTCGTCTAGGCATCGACCTTCGCTCTCTCTCGTCGCCAGGATCGTAGCGTGCTCGCGGTGCTTACGCCACCCACGGCCCTCAGGCCCCCGGAGCCGCCCCAACCGCGCCTCGGAGCCTGCGCGCGGGCGCCAACGCCCCTTCGTGCCGACGTGGGCTATGCTCGACGCGCATGGACGACTTCCGAGCCAAAGACGCGAAGGTGCTGTGGCACCCCGCTACCCACTTTGGGGATCTTGAGCGCCTGCCCCCGCTCCCCGTGGCCCGTGCGAGCGGCAGCTTCTTGTACGACCTCGACGGCCGCCCCATTTTGGACGCTATCTCCTCGTGGTGGACCGCGCTTCACGGGCACTGCCACCCGCGGATCGTCGCTGCCATGACGGAGCAAGTCGCCACCCTTGACCACGTGATGTTCGCCGGCTTCACCCACGCCCCGGCGATCTCACTGGCGGAGCAACTTCTCGAGGCGGCGCCCGCCGGCTACGGCAAGGTGTTTTTCAGCGATTCGGGATCGTCCGCCGTGGAGATCGCCATGAAGCTCAGCTTTCAGGCGCGCCTCCAGGGTGGTGAGGGCGGTCGCGGCCGGTTTGCCGCCCTCAAAAATAGCTACCACGGAGAGACCCTCGGCGCCCTCGCGCTCTCCGCCAACGACGACTACCGCGCGACCTTCTCTCCCCTCCTCGTCGAGGTGACATTCTTGCCCTCGCCGAGCATGCCCACACATCGCCACGACGATCTGTCTAGCGACGCGGGCGCCGACTCGCCGGAGGCCGAAGAGGCGATCGCGTCGTTGCGCGCCCACGCCCACGAACTCACCGCCCTGATCATCGAGCCCATCGTGCAGTGCGCGGGGAAGATGCGCATGCCCGGAGCCGGGTTCATCCGACGCATCACCCAAGAGGCGCAGTCCCTAGGCATCCACGTCATCGCCGATGAAATTGCGGTCGCCTTCGGTCGCACGGGGCGACTGTTCGCCTCCGAATGGTCGGGCGTGACCCCGGACCTTATGTGTCTCAGCAAAGGACTCTCAGGCGGAATGCTCCCCCTCGCGTGCACGCTGGTCCGCGAAGGGCTTGAGGACGTGTTCCGCGGGCATCCCTCCCGCTCGTTCATGCACAGCCACACATTCACGGCAAACCCGGTCGCATGCGCGGCAGGTCTGGCGAGCCTCGTTTTGCTCCGCGAAGAGCGGCTCCCCTCCATGCCCGCGCAGATTGCCGCCCTCGGTGCCGCGGCCGACGGCGTCGCCAGCGCCTGCGATGCCATCGCAGCCCACCGCCAAGCCGGCATGATCGTGGCCTTCGATCTTCAACGCGACGACGCCCACCCTGGCCCTGTGGACGGGCGCATCTCGTTGAGCATCCGGGAGGCCGCCCTCCGACGTGGTGTGCTGCTGCGTCCGCTGCACGACACGGTCTACTGGATGCCTCCGTTGAACCTCTCGTCTTCAGAGCTCGCGCAGCTCGCCGAGGTGACCGTCGATGCGATCTCGGAGGTCATGGGTTGAACCCGAGCGGCATGGGGCGACGCGCCGCGAAGGCCCTCTCAACGCTCGCGCTCGCGGCGATGGCCTCCGTCGCCCCTGTCAGCGGGTGTGAGCGGAGCCCGTCCACCCTTGAGCTCGAACTCGACCTCGACGGCGACGACGCCTCCGCCCGCCGCTGCCCCGAAGGGCAGACCCTCAACGTCACGGTGGTCCGAGAGTGGGGGGAGACCGCCACGGTGCCTCGCGTGGCCCTTCATGCCTCCTCGCCCACGCCGGGGACCTGGTGGATCGAAGAGGTCACGGACCCGGACACAGGCATCCTCGACACCGCGAGGCTCGTCTTCGCCTCCGACGACAGCGAGGCGCCCTCTATCACCGCGACGACGCCCTGGTGGGACCAGTGGGTTCCCGCGGACAACGAGTGGAAGCTCTACCAGGATGGCGACGACCCGGCCGTCTGGGCCGTCCCGTCGAGCGCCTACGAAGCTCTGCGTGTCTGCCGTACCGACCCGACCGTCACTCCTCCGGAGACCACGTGCGGCTACCTGAACACCACCAGTAACAACAGCGTCACTTCGTGGCAGCGGGCGCTGGTCTTCGTCGAGAGCGTCCCCTGGGCGGTCTCCATGAAGCGCTACGCGGTGCCCTTCGACACGGGGTTTTATTGCACCAACAACCTCGCGGGAACCAGCGAGGACGCCGAGTACCCACTCGTTGAGATTCCTGTGTGTCTCAACCCTATTTCTGAGGGGATCTCGACGCTCGAACTTTCCGGTACGGCACTAGAGGGGCAGCTGTT
>CALKDV010000090.1 GCA_938084085.1 uncultured Nannocystaceae bacterium | reverse complement strand
CGGAGGCGTGGAGGATGTCCTCATCATCGAGCCCCGCCTCTTCCTCTTTCTTCTCGAGATCCACATCCTTCGCTCGCTTGGAGTAGATCTTGTTAATCAACTCGATGATCGCCGCCTTGCTCATCAGCGTGACGCGAACCTCGGCATCGAACACCTGCCCGAGATCGTCCAAGTCGAAGATCCGCAGCGGGTCCGCGGACAGCACATGGATTTCGTCGAGGTCTCGATCGAGCTTCCACGGCATGCAGACGTTGCTCCGAGCGAAACCGATCGGGAGCTCTTCGACCAGCGCGTCGTCGATGTCTGATTCCGCGACGGTCGCGATGGTGGGCAGCCCAAATTGCCGCCCCAGCGCGTCGCACACCTCTCGCTCGGTGCAGTGATGCAGGCGCACGAGCGTCTCGCCCACTCGCTCGTCCTCAAGGTGCTGAACCGCGAGCGCCTCCGCTAGCTGCTCGGCGGTCACGGAGGTCAGCTCCAGCAGGATCTCCCCTAACTGTCGCCCGTCGGGGCGTTGGGACAGCGCGCGCACCGACGTTGGACGGCCTGGCGACGTATTCCGAGGCGGTGGACGGCGAGATGGCAGTGGCGGTGGTTGGCTCATCGCGATGGGTTCCTATCGAATTCGCGCCGAGGAAGGAGTGGCCTTAATGGTGGGACGAGGCGCTCCCTTGACGTCGTCGCCGCTCGCGTTCCCAAGTCGAGGGCTCGCCCCGAGCTCTCCAGAGATCCGCTCGGACGAGAGTTCGTCCTCTGCTTGCCTCAACAATCGCTCCTCATGCTCGAGTCGTCGCGCCTCGCGATCGATGCTCGGCAGGAGCCCAGACTTGTCCCTGTAGTTGATATTGGTCTCTAGGTCTTTGCGCGCGAAGCTCGACTCACGCTCCAAGAACTCCATGCGCTCTCGGATGCGACGGGCGTGAATCCGGCGGACGTCGTCGGGGCTGTCCACAATATGGGGCACCATGATCACCAGAAGGTTAACCTTCTCCTTGCCCTTTTTCTTGCGCTTGAACAGCCACCCAAAGATCGGAATCTTCCCGAGTCCGGGCACCTCTTCCGAGGACTCGCTCTCTTTTTCACGAATCAGCCCGCCCAACACAAGAGGCTGCTCGTTTTGGGCTTTGATGTGCTCAAGCTTAAATTTTCTCTTGGTCGTGGTCACACCCAAGATCGGATCGATGGACACCACGTCCTGGTCTTCAATCTCCACATCCATCGTCACGGTCTCAGAGTCATTGACGTGCGGTGTCACCTTAATTTTCAAGGTGACCGGCTCACGTTGCACGTTGACCTGCGGGATGGCAGACAGACCGCCGGCGCTCGTGATGCCCGACGTCGAGCCGACGCCGTTCGGGGTCGGCACAGTCTGCCCCACCTCAAGCTCCACCTCACGATTGTCCGCGGTCATCACGTGCGGCTCGGCGACGACGTTGATGTCGTCGGACTGGTGCAGCGCCTGGATCACCAGCCCGAATCCCGGGACATCATTTGCAGTGCCGAGGATTTGGCCCGAGTTTGGGATCACGGGTCCGAGCAGCCCGCCCGCGAGCCCTTGGAGCCCCGCAGGATTGAGCGCTAACGAGCTGACTTCGGGAGACGGAGTCGACGTCACGAAGCCGAGGCCGTCTCCATTCGCTGTGGGCACCGGCGCGCCAAAGTGACCACCGGTCCCCGCGGTGAGCCCCCGCGTGACATTCGCCTCGAGCAAGTAGATTTCCAAATACACCTGCGGCCTGTCCGTATCGATCTCGTCGATCACGCGTTCGAGATTCCGGTAATCCGCTGCCGAGGCGACGATGACCAGCGAGCGGCTCGCCTCATCAGCGGTCACTTTCACGTCTCCTGAGAACAGCTCCGCTGACACACCACCCTCGGCGGCGCTCTTGTTCTTGCCCTTCTTCTTCGAGTTGGAAGACTTGGTCTGCGTCAAGCTCTGCAGCACGGTCGCGAGCTCCTTCGGATCTGCGTACTTCAGCGGCTTTACGTGGATTCGGCCGCCGCCGCCAGGCAGGCGCACGTCGAGCTGCTCCACCAAGCGTCGGACCGTGGTGTAGTCACCCGCTGATGCCACGATGATCAGCGTCCCCGTTCGGTCGTCTACGATGACGCGAGAGACGTCTGCTGTGGTGCTCTTTGAGGTGCTCTTTTTACTCTTCTTACTCTTCTTACTCTTCTTGCTCGATCCGCCCGAGCTCTCTCCGAAGATCTCTCGAATAATCTCGGCCACCTCATTGGCGTCCGCGAACTGCAATTGGTAGAAGAAAATTCGATCGCCAGCCTCTGCAAGATCGAGCTGCTTGATGATCTTCATGAAGCGGCGCACGGTGCTCCCGCGCTCCGTGATGATCATCAGGTCGCCAACGATCTCGATGCTGCCCTGTTTGCTCTTCATTTTGTCGAGCACCGCAGACACATCCGAGGCGTCCGCCGCGTCTAGTCGCACAAGCTGCGTTACGTAGCGATCGTTGTTGGGCGCGGTGGACGTGTCATAGATGGGCAGATTCAGCGACTTTGCGTTCGCAATCTCCACGATCTTAAAATAGTCGGCCGTGGGCTCTACGGTCAGTCCCATCGACTCAAGCGCGGCATAGAACGCCGCGTACGCCTCTCGAAGCGTGATGCTCTCGGGAGAGAGAACGGTCACCTTTCCACTCCGTATCTTGGAGTTCCAGATGAACTTTTGACAGCTGATGGTGGACATCCACTTCACCAACTGCTCGAGCTCCGCCTCCGGCGGAATCGTGATGGTGTAGCGCTGCCCCTTCTTCCATTTCTTACAGGAATTCAGCCCCTCGTCGCCGCTCAATTCGGCGGGCTCTGACGGGTTCATGGTGGGCGGCGCTGCGGAAGCGGCGGGGGAGGCTCCGAGTCCTAAGGCGACCGTCGTATACAACGCGGCGAGGGACAAGGGACGTGCGATAGCGAGAGGTTTGGTCATCGTTGACGGTTCCTGAGATTCAGTCGTTCAAAGCATGGGAGGGCGCGGTCGCGGCGATGCGCGCGGCGCCTGTAAATTGGTGGGTTCCGGAGCTTGCGAGGCGGGGACACCGGTCGCCGCGAAGGGCGCTGACGAGACACAGCTCCATCAGTGGTACACACCCTCGTCACTGTCATCACCGTTCTCCGGACGGGAGGTTTGCGGCGAATAACTTTCATCTTTAATTGCGCCCGATTCGAGTTTTCGATAGATCGTGCGGGTCGCGATTCCAAGCAAGTCAGCGGCGAGTCGCTTGTCCCCGCGGGTGAACTTCAACGTCTCCATAATAAGCCGACGCTCCACCTCTTGTAGGGGCGTACCAACGCTCACAACCAGCTGACGCCCGTGCCCTGCCTCGGTGTCGCGGAGTTCGGCGGGGAGACCCTCAAGCTCGATGGTCGTCCCTCGACACAACACCACCGCGCGTTCGATGGCGTTCTCCAGCTCTCGGACGTTGCCTGGCCAGCCGTAGCTAGACAAGGCCGCCATCGCAGGGTCGCTAATGTCGCGAACGTCACTTTGATGTCGACTCCGGTACATCCGTAAAAAATGCTCCACGAGCAGCGGCACATCCTCCGCGCGATCTCGAAGCGGAGGCACGTAGAGCGGCACCACGTTGATTCGATAAAACAGGTCCTCGCGGAATTTGCCCGCCTTCACGTCCTCAGCGAGATTTCGATTGGTCGCGCACACGAGCCGAAAATCAATCTTGCGTGTTGTACCCCCCACCGGCTCCACCTCGCCCTCTTGAATGGCGCGAAGAAGCTTAACTTGAACTGACAGCGGCAGCTCTCCGATTTCGTCGAGGAAGAGGGTGCCGCCGTGAGCCTGCTCGAACCGGCCCACGCGCTCCTTGACGGCTCCCGTAAAGGCGCCCTTCTCGTGACCGAACAACTCCGATTCGAGGATGCTCTCGGGCAGGGCCGCGCAGTTCGTGGCGATGAACGGACCATCCGCTCGCGCGCTCCGCTCGTGCACCATCTGCGCGAGGAGTTCCTTGCCGGTGCCGCTCTCGCCCATCAAGAGCACAGACGCCGAGGATGCCGCGGCCTGCTCCGCGATTTCGATAGTCGACCGCAGCACCTGGCTGTTACCCACCATGGATGAACGCCGCACGGCCTCAAGCTCGGCCCGGAGGCTCTTGTTTTCCACCACGA
>CALKDV010000089.1 GCA_938084085.1 uncultured Nannocystaceae bacterium | reverse complement strand
CCCTGACATCCAAAAATGCAGCAAGGCCCGCGTGCTCGAAGAGCTGTACAAGCTCCTCCGCAGCGGCGCGAGCCGAGCCTGTTTTGAGTTGCTGCACAAGACCGACCTCCTGCGCCACATCTGGCCCGCGTACGTCGCCTGTTTCCCTGGCGAGGAGGGGTTGAAGATGGCCAGCGAAGAGCCGGTCCCCCTCGACGACCCGAGCGGACTATTCTGGAGACACCTCGAGTCCCTCGATCACTACGTCAAAGAGACGGGCCAGGTGGTGAGCAACGGGGTCTTGCAAGCGGTACTGTTCGCACCTCTGCTGGCCGAGGGTGTGATCGCGTCCCAACAATCTCATCTCGACCGCGTCATCGATCAAGTGATGCACGGACCCTGTGTGGAACTCGGAGTGGCGCGACGGGATCGTGAACTCGCCCGCCAAATCGTCATGGCGAAACGGCAGATGTCTGGGGAGCGAACCCGCCGGCGGGGACGGTCCTCCCTCGTTCAGCGACAGTGCTTCCACGACGCGCTCGTCTTTCTCGGCATCTCGGTGGAGGCGCGCGGAGAAGATGGGGCTGAGCTTGAGCACTGGCAGCGGCTCGCGCTTCGCCACCAACACTCGAAGAATGCGGGGCGCCCCGACGATCGGCGAGGTGGCCCGAAGAAACGACGGCGACGCGGCCGCAAGCGCCGCGGCCGCGGTACAGAATCTAGCTCTAGCTCCGCCTCCAAATCGGAGGGGTGATGGCGAAGATGAGCTCAGGCTCCAAGTCGAGTGGCGCCATCGAACGGCTGCTTCGCGCCGGGACCAACGATCATTACGAAGACCCGGCCCTCTACGACTTCGAATACGACGATCAGCGCGAAGATGTCGAGTGGTATCGCGCGCGCGCCCGGGAGTTCTCAAGCCCCCACCCCATCTTGGAGCTCGGCGCCGGCACCGGGCGAATCACAATCCCGTTGCTGGAGGACGGACACCGCGTGGTCGCGGTCGATCGAAAACAGAGCATGCTCGACCGTCTCAACGCGAAGGTCGACCGGCTCGACGACGCCCGCCTCGAAATTTCCGAGTCTGACATCTGCGCTCTGCCCAACCATGCGCGCTCCGTGGGGATGGTGCTCGCCCCCTTCAATGTGCTCATGCACCTGTATACGTGGGATCGACTGCTCGCCTGCTTCGAGGAGGTCGAACGCGTGTTGCGTCCGGGCGGGATGTTCTGCTTCGATGTGCTGCTGCCTGACCTCGAGTGGCTCTTGCTCGACCCCGACCTTCATCATTGCCGCACGCGGTTTATCCACCCTGAGACGAAGCGCGCGATGGTGTACTCCACCAACCACACCTACGACCACGAGACGCAGGTCGCCCACATCCGCATCCACTACCACGACGCCATCGGCCGCGGAGCGCGGGTGCGACCCGAGATCCCTCCCCGCAAGACCGTTCAGCTCGCCCACCGCCAGATCTGGCCGGAGGAACTCCGCTGCCTGCTCCATCTCGCGGGGCTTGAGCTCCGCTCTCTTGAGGGCGACTTTGACGGCGACCGGCTGACCCACGACGCGGAGTCGCAAGTCGTCGTCGCACAAAAACCCACCAAAAAACGCGGCGCGTGAGGGTCGGGCCAACGCTCTCTAGATCTAACGCCACGCGTGGTCACGTGCGTTTGGAGCGAGAGCGCGTATAGTACGGGCATGGCGTTCAGGCTTCGAGGTCGATGGATTCGACGCGCGAGTGTGCGTGTGGGATTCGCCTGCCTGTGCGCCCTCACGCCGCGCCCTGCAGTCGCCGACCGCATCCTCGTAGAGCCCGACCCGCGAGAGCGCGGCTACATCCCAGTCGAAGAGCTCTCTCACGAGGTATTGATCGAGCCGGGTCAGGCGTTCGACGCCACCATGCGAGTCCGCACCGCGCTGTACAACGCCAGCAGCACGCGCGTCGACTTTGTCCACCTGCTCGCCCTCCCGCGCGGCGCGGAGCTGGTGGGTCTTCGCACGGCGCGCGATGGCGTCTGGAGCGAAGATGATGTCGTCGAATCCGCCCCCGCGAGCGTCCCCTCGCGGCCCACCGACGACGTCGACATCACGACCTTCGCGGCGTTCGCCACGGCCCTCGACTCACGCGGGGCAGACCTCGCGGCGGCAAAGCTCTTCGGGTGGGGGCTCGAATCCGGCGAGACCGTCCAAGTGGAGTTGGTCGTGCGGGTGAGACCTCGGCTCCGAGGCAGCCGCTGGACCCTCGACCTTCCACGGCGCGGAGAACAACAGGTGATCCATGATCGCCGCGGCGTCCTCGTTCGCGGGGCGACGGGCGCGCGGAGGTTCTGGGTGGACGGGCTCGAATCCACCGGAAAGATTGTATCGACGCGCGGGGCCGACGGAGCCACCGTCTCCTGGACCGCCGCGCTCGGGCGCGGAGAGGGCCTGCTCGGACACGCGGAGGCAGTCCCCAACACCGCGGCCGTGGGCGCCGGCGGCACGCTGCGCCTGTATCTACAGGCGGGCACCCAACCTCACGTGGTGCCCGACCACATCTCTTTTCTATACGACGCGAGCTCCAGCGTGCGCGGGGACCTGCGAGATGACGCGCTCCGGGTGACCGGCCAGATCGTCTCCTCGCAGGCGACCGACCTCACCGTCGACGCGCTCGCCTTCGATCGTCACATCGTGCCGCTTATGTCGGCGCCGGTCGCCGCCACCAGGCTCCCCGATTTACGCGAGTCCTTTCGCCGAGCAGGGCTGGCAGACGTCCCTCCCCGCGCCGGTACGAACATCATCGACGCGCTCCGACAAGCCCTGCAGCGCGTCCCTCGCTCCTCCCGCGCTCCCACCCTGATCGTTTTCTCTGATGGGATGTTCCCGCGGATCGAAGCGGACCCGCTCAACGATTTATTGGCGCTGCTGCGGCGGCTCCCTCAGACGCCCCAAATCGTCTTGGTCGTCGACGACCCACTCCTCGCGCGGGCCGGCATCGGAGCCGCGCACCCCGCCTTTGAATTCGCCGTGAAGATCGGCGCCCGGATTCGCAGCATCGAACTCAACACGCTGGAGAGCTTCGATATGAACAGCATCCTGTCTGCCCCCCGCGTCATCGGTGACATCCGAGTCCGCGCCTCGTCGAGCACCACCTTCGATCGTTCGGCCACCGGCCTCATCGGCGGGACCATCGAGGTCCTCGAGGGCCGCTACTCCTCGGCGGCCCCTCCCAAATCAATCTCGGTGCGCGCGCTCTCGGGTCGCTCTCGAATGCGCGCGCGGGTGCCCGTGCAGACAGTGGCCCCGCGGGGTCGCGCCTTCGTCTCTAGCGCGAGTGAGATTGAGCGCGTCACCCTCGCAGAGTCCCTCCGGGCTCCCGGGTGGTACCGCCCATCCATGGAGGAGACGTTTCGAGCCCAGCTTGGGCGCGCCTCCTTCGACACCGACGCGCGCGTCGGCGCGCTGAGTCAAGAGCTCATGTCGATCTACCTGCGTCGACGGGTGCTGCCCCGCGTCACGGCCTGCTACAACGAGGCGCTGAGGCGCGACGGAACCATCGGCGGGCGTGTGGTCGTCTCCTATCAAATCGCGAAGGGAGAGGTGATGGCCGCGGCGGTCGCCACGACATCGCTGTCCGCGAAGGACCCCTCTCTTGAGCGCTGTCTCGAGAGCGCCGCCTGGAAGCTCAAGGTGCCCGCGGGACGCCTCGACGCCCGGCGCTACGACGTCCGCTATCCCGTGCAGCTGAGCCCCCCGGCGGGGGGGAAGGCGCCATCCTCCGAGAGCGAGCTCAGCCCGCTCGTTCAGATGATGCTCGACAGCGCGGAAATTTTGGCCCGCTAACCCCACGACCGATCATGAGCCGCTTCTTCGAAACCACACATGGCATCTACTTCGACGATCTCGATCCCTTCGCGATCCTTCACAACGCGCGCTATGTACTGCTGTTCGAGCGAGCGCTCGGGGCGTTTTGGATGCACGTGGGATGGGGAGGTTTTCAAGACGAATCCCGACCTGAGCAGTTTCACCTGGTGCGTAGCAATCACGTGGACTATCACGCCCCCGTCCGAGGCGTCGGGCAAGTACGGATCCGCGTCTTCATCGCGCACCTCGGCACCAGCTCCCTCCGGTTTCGCTTTTTGATGATGCCCCTCGACCGCGACGTCCCCTACGCAGAGGGACACCGCACCATCATCCACGTGGACCCGCGGACGCTGCGACCTAAGCCGTGGACCGACGGGTTCAAAGACGTGATGAACCCCTGGGTCGAGGCTCCTCAGGCCTCCTGAGGGGGACTCGGCATCGCGGCGGTCGCGTCCGCCCGGCGGATTTCGACCGGGACGCCGCTGAGCACGGCGTTGCCTGACACGGCGTCCACCACAGATTCATCGGTGAGGTCGTTGGCGCTCGCGCCCTCAAGCTGCGTCGCCACCGAGAGCCGCACACCATCGCGCCCGTGACCGTAGCCGTGCGGCAAGCTCACGACTCCCGGCATGATCGCGTCGTCCAGTTCAAGCCGCACCGCGATCTCGCCGACCCGACTTCGAACATGGACCCAGTCATCAGCCACAAGACCGCGCGCCGCGGCGTCCTCCGGGTGCATCTTCAACAAGCAACGTGGCGTGCCCGACGTCAGCCGCGGGATGTTGTGCATCCAACTGTTGTTGCTCCGCAGTTCACGCCGACCGATGAGCACAAGCTCCTCTGGAGCCCGGGCCGGTCGCTGCAGATCTTCCTCGAGGCGTTCGAGGTCCGCGCACAGCACCTCTGGGCAAAGGTCGATATACCGGTCGCCGCCGCCGCGGCGACCGAGCCGCTCGGGTAAGCACGGACGCAGCGGCCCGAGGTCCACGCCATGGGGGGCGCCCTTGAGTCGCTTCATCGAGACACGGCGCCCCTGCACATCCCTCGCGTCCCCGCGCAGGCCGTACGGGCCGCCGTGTAGACCCAAGGACAAGATGCCCTCGGGCTGGAGAAGCCGGCGGCCGTGCGCCTCTGCGCGCGCGCGCGCCGGAGCGCCACGCAACGCGAGCAGCCGCGACTCCAATCCTGACAAGATCTGCCAATCATGACGCTGCGTGGGGCCCGGCGAGAACAGCGGCGGTGAGTACCGCGCGGTGTTTCGGATGGCGAGCGCATGAAACGCTACGTCATAGTGGCCGTGCTCGAGCGGCGAGGTGGGCGGCAAGATCAAATCCGCGTGGCGCGTGGTCTCGTTGAGGTAAAAGTCCACGCTCACCATGCCGTCGAGCGACGTGAGCGCGCGCTCGAGTCTCCGTCCATTCGGCGTCGACAGCACGGGGTTCCCGGCGACCGTGATCAGCGCGCGGATCTGTCCGTCGCCCGGGGTGTCGACCTCTTCCGCGAGCGTCGCCGCCGGCAGCTCTCCGCCGAACTCGGGGAGGCCTCGCACCCGCGACTTCCACCGCCCAAAACTCCCGCGACCGAGCCCGAGCGCCCGCGGTCCGCCGATGATGTCAAAGGCGGGCAAGGCAAACATCGCCCCGCCGGGTGCGTCGAGGTTGCGGCTGAGGACGTTAATAACGTTGAGCAGCCAACCACAGGTGGCCCCAAAGGACTGCACGCACAGGCCGAGGCGCCCGTAACAGACGGCGCGCTCCTCCGCGTAGAGCTTGCCGGCCACCGCCTCGATGACGGCGGCATCCACCCCAGTGACGCGCGCCGCCGCCTCGGGTGTCCACGGCGCAAGCAGGCGCTCGAGTTGGTCCCTCCCCCGGAGATAATTCGTGTACGGCGACCGCGTCCCCGCGCTGAGTCGCAGCAGCTCCCTCGCGATCGACGCCAGCAGATGCGCGTCCGTGCCGGGCCGGATGAAATGGTGCGCCGAGGCGTGCGCCGCTGTCTGGGTCTTGCGCGGGTCAAACACGACCACCTCGCCTCCACGATCCCGGATACCAGAGAGCCTCCCCTTCATGTTGGGGGCGCTCATGATGCTGCCGTTGGAGACCTCCGGGTTCGCCCCTAAAATCACCATGTAGTCGGTGTTGTCGACGTCGGGCACCGGCATCAACAGCTGGTGTCCAAACATGAGGTAGGCGGCCAGCATATGTGGGAGCTGATCTACGGAGGTGGCAGAGAAGCGATTGCGGGAACCCAGCGTCCGCAAAAAGTCGGGTCCGTAGAGCATCGCTCCGTAATTGTGGACGTTGGGGTTCCCCAAGTAGGAGGCGACGGCGCTCTTGCCATGCTGCGTTTGCGCGCGATGGAGGATGGACGCGGCCTCATCCAGCGCCTGATCCCAACCAATCTCCTCCCAGTCGGTGCCCCGCCGCCGCAGCGGCGCTCGCACGCGATCTGGATCGTCATGCAGCGCCCCGAGCTGGGTCCCTTTGGGGCACACATAGCCCTCACTCAGGGGGTCGCGCGCGTCGCCGCGAATTCGCTGCACCCGCTGACCGTCGTGCTCCACCTCAAGACCACACATCGCTTCGCAGAGCGGACACCCACGATAATGAACCTCACTCCCCATGTCGGAGAGTCTACGACGGTTGGCCTGCGGTGACGAGACGCCACCACCGCGCCCGCCGGCACCTCACCGGAGCAGCTCGGCCAGGGTGAATCCGGCGAAGTTCCCGACCGCGGTGCCCAACGCCCCAAGTAAGATCGCCGGGAGTACCAGCTCGGGACGGCCGAGGCTCCTCGCCAGCGCCAACGCGGTCGTTCCACCGCCGATGTTGGCCTGAGAGGCGACCGCGGCGGTGACACCATCGATACGAAGAATCCTCGTCACCCCGAAGGCGAAGATCCCGTGGATCGCCACCGTACACCCGGCCAACGCGGCGATCGCCCCCGCGAGCCCCCCGATGTCGCGGAGCGCCGCGAGATCACAATGGGCGCCGATAACCGTCAAGAAGACGTAGACCGCGAACATCCCGAGCACCCCCGGTGACTGGAGGCGCGCCATCCACGGCGTCTGCGCCAGCGCCAACGCGAAGACCGTCAAGATCAACATGGCCGGCGGCGCCCAGATCCCTTGCCCCACCATGAGGTCGTGGACGACCCCGCTCAGCCACACACAAAAGACCCCCAACCCCGCGGCCACCGCGAGATCGAAGGGCGTCACCGTCGCGCGGTCTTGAGGCTCCAACGACACGTCTTTGTCGTTCGCCGCGCCGCCTCGTGCCGTGCGCGCGGCGCGGACCTCTTTGCTGAAGATCTTGGGCACCGTCAAGCACGCCACCATCCACACCGCCGTGATGATGTTGTCCACAGCGACCGCGCCGGCATACAGTCCACCGCGACGCACCACGTCGTATTCGAGCGCGACGGCGTTAAAGTTGACGCTGCCGCCGATGTACGTGCCCGCGAACATCCCCGCGAGCGGTCCTCGCGCCTCTCCAAAGGAGGCCATCGCAGACGCGGCTTCGATCCCCACGAGCGCCCCAAGCACCGTCCCCACCGCCCCCACTCCAAACGCGAGCAACACAGGCCTCCCCGCCTTGACCACGTCGCGCAGCCTCACCATGAGCAGCAACCAGAAGATGGAGAGGGGCGCGACCACCCCAAACACCGCCTCGTACACCGGCACCGGGTTCGCCTCGGTCGCGCCGGTCGGGAGCAGTCCAAGGTTCGCGGCCACGCCACCAAGCACGATCACCAGCAGCGCCGTACCGAGCTGCCGCGCCACGGTGTAGCGCACGAGGAGTTCGCTGGCGACCACCACCGCGCACAGCCCAAAGATCAGTAGTTCGGAGGAGATGTGGTCTTCCTTTCGAGTCGCGCTGCGACGCCTTCGTCGCGGCGAGGCCCTAGGTCTTAAAGCGGCCGAGGTCGTAGTTGCCGCTCATCTTCTTCACCCGAGACCGCAGGTTGATCAGCGTGTGAAGCGGCAGGTCTTTGGTCGTCTGCGTGACAAGCCAGTCTGGCAGCGAGCCGCCAGGATCGGCGTTCACGCGGTACTCCACAAGACACTGCGCCTCGGAGGTGCTCACCAAGTGATAGTGCCCCGTGAGGGTAGGCATCCGCACCACCCCGTCCACGGGCCCCATCGCGCCGTCCTGGGTCTGCTTGAAGCGCGACCAAATGTCCTTGCCCTCCTTGGCCACGGTGTAGTTGCTGCGCAGCACCACATCACGATCCTTGACCGGCCACGGCGCGTCCGTGCGGTTGTAAATGATCTGGCTCGAATCGTCGATCGACTTGATCAGCTTGGAGCCGTTGCACTGATGCATCCACTCCACGTGACGATCGGCGTCGGCCAAGATCGCCAGGACCTCCCAGACGCTGCCATTAACCCGACCGATGCCACGGAAGCTCGGAAACTGTCGGCCAGGCTCGACCCGCGTGGACACCAGAATCGCCTGCTCGCGGGTGATCGTCTCCCACTTGTTCGGATTCTTTGCGAACGCGCTGCGAGAGATCGAGAGCGAGGCTACCGATCCGGCGGCACCCAAAAGCAAATCACGTCGAGACCATCGCTGCCAGTTCATGCCCTAGAGTATCCGCCGCGGCGCGTCAGATTCAAGCGAACGTCCCGCGCGCCCCCCCGACCGGCGCCAATCACCGCGTGGGAGGTCGAGTTCGACGTCTTCAGCCCAGGTCCGCATCTCACGCCATCAGGCTTTGAATAGTTGAGCGCCGCCTCGCGTCAGGCGAACGTCCGCGACGCTCCCTGCCATGATGACCACCACGAGCATCCCCGCTGACGCCGCGAACGCTCCCGAGTAGGACAGCGTGGAGGCGAGCGCTCCGAACGCGGGCGCACCGATGAGCATCCCTAGGTCGAAGAGCGCAGTAAACGAGGAGATGGCTGTACCGCGTCCGCGGACGTCACAACGATCCACGATCATCGCGGACAAGACCGGAAACGTAAACCCGTGACCCACCCCGCAAAGCAACCCGGCGATCAAAATGTGCGCGTCGGACTGCGCGGACCACAAGGTTGTCAGACCGAGCGCCGTCGAGAACATCGCAGGCACCAGCGCGCGGCGAAACCCAAACCGATCGGGGATCCCACCAAAGCCGAGCCTCAAGACCACCGCGGCCCCGGCGAAGCCGGTGAAGAACCGCCCCGGGCTGCCGACCCCGAGCTCCGCCACGTGGAGCTTTAAGAACGCGAAACAGGGCGAGAGCGCGAGCGCGTAGCCACCTCCTAGCACCCACAACGCCGCGAGCGATCGGGTCGACATCACCTCCAAAAACGACGGCGCCTTGGTGTCCGAATCATCGGCGGGCATGCTCTCGGCGAGGGGCAGGGTCAAGAGAAGGCCGATGAGCGCGTAGACGGCCGTGCTCGCGAAGAACGCCGTATAGTCGCCGTCACGCGTCAGATAGTCCCCCATGAGATTAGCCAGCGACATGGGAATCAGGCCCCCGATCCCAAAGATCGCGATGCCCTGCGCCCTGCGATGCGCGGGGGTCACGTCCGCCGCCAACGTGAACATGGCGGAGAACAGTGCGGCCTGGGCAAATCCGTGCACGATCCGAATGCACCACAAGGCAGGGCCGACCGTCGTGATGCCCAGATACGACGCGGAGGCGATGACGCTCGTCACTCCCCCCGCCAAGATCACGACCTTGCGCCCCTTCCTGTCCATCCATCGTCCGAGCGTGGGCCGAATGGCGACAGCCATGGCGGCGCTGACACCGATGAGCCACCCGATCCTCACCTCGCTCAGCCCAAACCCCTCCAGCCACCCAGAGATCTGGATGTAGCTGTGCAGCGACATCGCGTGCATGAAGTGCGCTACAAAAATCAGCGCGTAGGCGCGGGTAGCCAGCCCCAACGACGTCGCCCCCCCGTCGGAATCACTCGTCGATGCCATGGCGTCGAAGGTCCGCGATGAGCATCCTCGCGAGCAGCAGATTGATCGCCGCGATCACACCCGCCGCGAAGAAAGGTGCAGAGGGGTGAACGTAATCGAACAGCGGACCCGCAGCGATCGGCCCTGAGATCCGCGCCAGCGCGGCGGCCGACTCCTTGAGCCCCATATTCCTTCCCTGAGTGTCCGGACCCGAGGCGCGAGAGATCAAGGCGCTGATCGTCGCCTGTAAGAACCCATTGCCCACGGCGATTCCCACCGCACCCAGGATCAACACCGCGAACCCAGGGCCGAAGACCAGCGCGCTTGGAGGGGTCGCGTGGGCCGTCGCGCCCACGAGTACCCCGCTCACTCCGACGGCGGTGAGTCCCAGCGCGAGGACGACCGTGCCGATGGCGAGGGTCTTCGCTTCGCGGAATCGATCGACGAACTTGCCCACCAGCACGCCCTGGGTGATGACGATGTTGACGCCGATGAAGCCGAGATAAAAACCGATGTGGCGTTCTTGCCAGCCAAACGCGGCCTGCGAAAACAGCGCGAACACGCTCTCCATCGCCGCGAAGGAGATGAAAAATAAGAACGTGATCAGCGACAGCAACACGATGGGCCGGTGCTCGGGCTTCGCGAGGAAATCCCGAAGCCGCACCCGGGGCTTTGGCGTCGCAGCGGGCGCCGCTCCCTCCAAAAACCTGGTCTCGGGGAGCCAGACATAGGCCATCAACCAGTTGACGGCCGAGAGTCCAGCGGACACAAAAAACGGCAAGGTCGGGAACGCGTCCGTGCGGCACAGCCCCCCGATGACCGGCCCCATGATGAAGCCCATGCCGATGGCCGCGCCCATCATGCCCATGTATTTCGCGCGCTGCTTCGGCTCGATGATGTCTCCGACGTAGGCTTGGGCGGTCGAGACGTTGGCCTTGGAGGCGCCGGCCACCAAGCGCGCGGCGAACACCATCCAAATCACGGTCGAGAATCCGAGCACCAAGTTGGCGACGATTCCCCCCGCGATGGAGATCAGCATGACGGGTCGTCGGCCCACGCGGTCGCTGAGTCGTCCGAGCACCGGCGCCATCACGAACTGGGCGAGCGAGAACCCCGTGGAGAGCAACGCCACCAGCGTCGCCGACGCGCCGAGGTCTTCGGCATACAGCGGCAAGTTGGGCAAGATGATGCCGAAGCCCGCGAGGTCGAGGAACAGCGTAAACGCCACCGTGAGAAGGATCTTTTTCTTCTTCGGATCGAGCGGCGTGGGGGTTGATTCCATGGGGAGCGGGGGGAGTCTGCGAGGGGACCGCGCTCGCGAGGTAGCTGGCGGGGTCCGACCCGTCGCGCCCGAAGGCGCCGGTTGAAGTGCCGGGAGTGTACGCGTAACTCACCGGTTCGCGAGGGATTCCCCGAGCCAATTTACAGATCCTCGACCGCTGAGGTTTCCGAGCCGGCGCAGGTAGGGCACCATGGGGCTGTCATGCCTCGGATTCACGGCCCCTGGGGACCTATCCCCTACCAACGCGACGACCTGGGATTCCCACGAATTCGGGTCCGTCATCGCGCTGAAGGCGCCTATGCGCTCGGCTGGATGCAC
>CALKDV010000088.1 GCA_938084085.1 uncultured Nannocystaceae bacterium | reverse complement strand
ATTTGGACTGCCGTCCCGTAGGCGAGGATCTCGGCGGAACCTTGCATTACGGTTGAGGTGGTCACGCGGAGTCCTACGACGGCGTTGGCGCCGACGCGAAACGCCTCGCTCTTCAACCGGTCGAGCGCCTGTTCGCGGCTCTGGGCGAGCATTTTGGTGTACTCGACGACCTCGCCGCCGACGATGGCGCGGAAGCCTGCGAGCAGGTCGGTACCAATATTTCGGGCGCGGACCGTGTTGCCCTTGACGAGTCCGAACACGCGGAGCACTCGGTATCCGGGCACCTCATCGGTGGAGACGAGGAGCATGGACGAAGGTGCTGGGGGTCTGGATTGGGGGAGGTGCGCGGGGAGGTTGGATGGAGGGGGCTGCATGATTATTGGTCCACGTCGTTGTAGGGGTCGCGACCTGCTTGGCTGGCTCGCTCGATGAGGACGGAGCCTGCGAGCATGAACGCCCCGGTCGCGAGGGCGGCGAGGGCGAGAGGCTGGGCGCCGGGAACGAAGAGCCCGATCATTCCCGCGACGGTGAGCCCCACCCCGACCTTGCGGATCGGTCGTTTGGAGTTGGCGTGTTGCTCGAGCGCGAGGACCTCGTCTTGGGCGGCGCGGGCGAGCCACTGATCCTCGGGCCTTCCTGCTGGGGCGAGAGCGCCTGCGTGCCTCTCTGCGGGGGGAGCTTCCTCGCGATACAAGGCGAGCTCTTCAAGCTCTGCCGGGCTGCATGCGCCGCGCCTCGATTTGTCGAGGAGCTCTCGCATGCGGGCAGAGATGGGATCTTCGGCGCTCACGGCCAGATCCTATCACGGCTGTCCACAAGCGCAGCGGCTGGAATCAGCTCTGGGCGAGGGGGGCGGTACACTCAAGGGATGTGTGGTCGCTTCGAACTCAGCGAAACTCCGCTACATCTCGTGGCCAAAAGCCTCGGCTTGATGATGGACGAGACGCTTTGTTCTCTCGATCGTCGGCGCTTCAACATCGCGCCTGGGCAACGCTTCGCGTGCGTGCGAGGGAGGCGTGAACTCGTGATGACAGCGGCGGTGTGGGGGATCCAAGGGCGAGACGGCGCCACGCGGATTAACGCGCGGGTGGAGGGTCTTGAGTCGGTGTGGTTGGGATCGCCAGCGCGGGCGCGGGCGCTGATTCCGGCGGACGGATTTGTCGAATGGAATCGTTCTACCGGACGCCGAGCGGCGCCGTCCCACCTGCGCTTCGCGGGCGGGGTGTCATGGCTCGGGGCGGTCCTCGATCTTGGAGAGCGGGATCCGTCGAGGGGCTCGTGCGCTGTGGTCGTGACGTGTGAGGCCACCGGGCGGGTCGCGCCGCTGCACGGGCGCATGCCCTTGATGTTTGGTTCATGGGAGCACGCTCACCATTGGCTGCACGTCGGCAGCTACGAGCGCGCCACGTTGACGCGGGTGGCTTCAACGCTCGAAGTGACGCCGATCTCCACGCGAATCAACGCGACCGCCCATGACGACCCCGAGTGTCTCAACCCCCGCGAGGATTCACCCCAGCTTGAATTGTTCGGGCCGGTCGAGTCGAAGGGCGCCGACGCGTGAGCGGCCCGACCTTCGGTCGAGCCCGGGGAGCCATCGCGGGATGAAGACCCCCTAAAAGTCGATGGACACGCCGGCGGCGAAGGACCAGGCACCTTGGGCGCCGCCAGTCCCGGCGGAGATGTCGAAGTTCGCTGGCCGAACAAACGCGCCGATACGGTCGGTGAACATGGCGCGAGCTTGGGCACCAACCGTCAAGAACCAGTAGTGGCGGAAACTGACGATGACGTTGTCGTAGCGCTCCATGCCATAACCCGTGGCGACCAAGGGTCCCACGTAGAGGCGAATATTGTTCGGGTCCGCCAAGAATAGCTCCCAAACAAAAGAGGGTCCGACTTGGAGCCCCGAGCGGTTCTTCCCGAACAACACATGGAGCATGGGTCCGATGCCGGGGCCGACATCGGCCCCGAAGAGCCGATAATGTCCGTCCATGATAAGCCGGCCGAAGGCGGTGCCGTTAAATCCTACCGTTGGCCCGAGCCCAGCGTTGACGGTCCACCGGACTGTCCCTGGAGCATCCGACACCGGGAGCTCGCTGGGGGTGGCATCCGGCGCTTGCTCCGGCGCTTGCTCTGGCGCTTGCTCCGGCGCTTGCTCCGGCGCTTGCTGGCGCGCGTGGGCCTTGGCGGGAGTCGCTGCCAGCACGTAAATCGCACCGAGCGAGATCACAGCAGCGGCGACCGTGGCCCAGCGGCGTCGTGGGGTAGAGGTGAACATCTCCAAAACGTTAGCCCCATGCCCACACCTACCCAAAAAAATGACCGTCCTCGTGGCCATCCGTCATGAGGGAACCACCGGGGGAAATGGAAGCTTGCGTGGCAGGGGCGCCGGCGGAAAGCCTCCACGGCGTTGGCGATTCGCGCAAATCACGCAACCGCACCGGTTGCCCATAGGGGACGTTGCGTGTCGTTCTGCACCGATTCGTCGGATGGACGTTGTTTGGCGACCACGGGCGGGGTGGTAGTAGATCGCAGGCGGGTTGGGTGAGCCTCGAAACGCGCGCATTCCCCGACCACGCACCACGTTCCCCGGTGAACACATTTATGGGCCCAAACTTCCTCCAACACGAACGGGATCTCCTCAAGATGCCTTCGCGCTCGTTGCTCGTCGCCGGCGGCGACGGTCGCATGAGCCTGCATCCGATCTCCGGACTTAACAAGTACGGCTGCGCGCCGGAACCGAGGGATGTCCTCGCGGTGGGCTCGTGTACGGCGTCGTCTCCCTCACCTCGGGCGATCCAAGCGGTGGAAGATGCACGCGAGGTGTTGTTGCGTGCCTTGAACGAGGACGATCTCGTCGCCGTGTCTCACGAGATGATGCGAGATATCCGCGTGGAATTGGCGCACGAGCTGTCGCTCGACCAGGTGCCGGGGGCCCAAGTGATTCTCACGCCGTCGGGGACTGACGCCGAGATGCTCGGGGTGTCGCTGGCGCTTCGCGACGACGAGCGGCCGCTCTGCAATATTGTCTCGGGGCCTGCGGAGGTCGGGAGCGGCACCACGGACGCAGCGGCGGGCCGGCACTTTGACGACCAGACCCCGCGGGGGGCGAACAGTACCGCTGGGGAGCCCGTGAATGACGTGCTCAGCGAGCGCGTGCACGTGGAGACAATCGATCTCAGAGACGACCGGGGGAAGATGCGCCCGGAGGCCGAGCTCGACGCCCAGTGCCGCGCCATGGTGGCCCAGGCGGTCACGCGCGGGGAGCGGGTCATGGTGCATATTGTGGCTCACTCCAAGACTGGCGCGCACGCCCCCTCTCTCGGATGCGTTCGCGGGATTCAAGCCCAGTACCCCGACGACGTGGTGGTCATGATCGACGCGGCGCAAGGGCGTATCAGCCGACGCGGACTACGAGCGGCCATGGAGGAGGGCTGGCTCGTGCTGTTCACGGGCTCCAAGTTTTACGGAGGCCCACCATTTTCCGGGGCGCTGTTCGTGCCTCAAAATTTCGCGTCGCCGGATGAAGATATCGGGAATCTCCCCGAGGGATATCGCGGGTACTTCACCGCAGGTGAACTGCCGACGGAGTGGGATGAGGGGCGCGCGAGCTTGTCCAATCACCCGAACCTCGGGCTCATCTTGAGGTGGCACGCCGCGCTCGCGGAGATCAAGGCGTACTACGCCGCCGACTCTTCGGATCGCTATTGCGTGCTGCGGGCGTTCGAGCGCATCGTCCCCGCCGCGTTGGCGAATTCGGAGCACATCAGCTTGGAGCCGGCGGACCCGCCAGTGGACGACGACGGATCGACGCCGCTCTTGGAGTCGAAGAAAACAGTTTTCTCGTTCTATCTGCGGCCCGGCGGCGACGAAAAACATTTCGGCGTTGAGCCGCTGCGCGACATCTTCGCGTGGATGAACCGCGATCTCGAAGGATGCTGGGAGGATGCCTCTGACTCGCTTCGCGAAGTGCTCGGGGCGCGGTTCCACCTTGGACAGCCGGTGGTCACCGGCAAGCGTCGCGATCTCGCCGTGCTCCGCGTGGCGCTTGGCGGACCGTTCGTCGTCCAGCTCACGGAGGATGCGCGGCTTGGAGCGACCCTTGAGGCGCGGATCGACGACTTGGAGCGCCGATTTAAGATGCTGCGCCGCAAGCTTGAGTTCTTGGCGCAGAACTACACTGTGCTCGCGCAGACATTGAAGATGGACGCGCTCGGAGCCGACCAATGACCGACGCTGCGTGGGTGCGGCGACTGTCTACAGACGACTGTGGCGAGCATCTCCGAGATGCGCTGGCCCAGGGATTTTTAGATCGCCATGACTGGCTCTTGATTCATGATTTGTCGTTAATGGAGGGGAAGCTTGGGGCGCTCATGGGGGCCTTCGCCTCGGAATCCTTGCATGCCGTGGCGGTGAAGGCGAATCCGGTGGTCGCGATTTTAAGGCGCCTCGTCGAACGGGGCGCTGGCTTGGAGTGCGCCTCCATGGAGGAGGTCGCGATCTCGCTGCGTGCGGGCTGCTCCCCCGACCGAATCGTGTTTGATTCACCCGCAAAGACGCGTCGTGACTTGGCGGAGGCGCTGGAACTCGGCGTCGTCCTCAACGCGGATAATTTCGATGAGCTCGAGAGGATCGGCGCGCTGCTTGAGCAGCCAGATCGGGGCGCGCTCAGGGCCCGTGTCGGGCTCCGAATTAATCCCATGGTGGGGGAGGGGGCGATCGCCGCCACCAGTGTCGGCGGCCGGGTGTCCAAGTTTGGTGTGCCGCTTGAGGAGGCACAAAGGGCGATCGTGGAGGCGTTTGAGCGGTGGCCGTGGCTCACGGGAGTGCACGTGCACGTCGGCTCGCAAGGCTGTACGGTCGCGCAGCTCATCGCGGCGGCCGAGCGAATTGAGGGGCTCATCGCGACCATCGAGGCGCGTCGCCCTGGGCAGATTGTCGACGTGGACATCGGAGGAGGCTTGCCGGTCGCCTACGATACGACGATGACGCCACCGTGCGTGACGGCCTACGCAGACGCGCTCCGTGGCGCCTGCCCCACGCTCATGTCCGGGAGGTATCGCATCATCACGGAGTTTGGGCGCGCGATCCATGCGAACTGTGGCGTCGCGGCGAGCCGGGTGGAGTACGTGAAGCGCTATGGTGGTACTGCGATGGCCGTGGTTCACTTTGGCGCAGATTTTTTGATGCGCCCGGTCTACAACCCGCGCGACTGGTCCCATGAGTTCGCGGCGTTCGATTCGAAGGGCAGGCCCAAGACCGGATCCCCTCGCGCGTACGCCATGGCGGGTCCCCTGTGCTTTGGTGGAGATTTTGTCGGGCGCGACGTGATGCTCCCGGAGCTTGAACCGGGCGATATCATCTGCGCGCGGGACGTGGGCGCGTACACCCTGAGTATGTGGTCCCGGCATTGCAGCCGGAGTCAGCCCGTGGTGCTCGGTGCGACCTCGACGGGCTCGCTCGAGACGCTGCGGCCCGCGGAGACGCCACGAGGCGTCGCGCTCGACTGGGAGCAACCCCGCGAGGGATCGGTCTAGAGGCCTGGCGGCGAGGTCGAGGAATCGGCGCTCCGTGCTCGCCCCACGGAGGTGAGTCTTGATACTCTGCGAGCGATGCGAAAGCTCCCGCTTCACATTTGGATCTTACTCGCGCTCGTTTTGGGGGTCGCGTACGGCTACGTCAGCGCGATCCTCGGGGCGCACGAACATGTCCTCATCTTCGTGAAGCCCCTCGGCGATCTGTTCTTAAACCTGCTTCAGATGATCGCGGTGCCCTTGGTGTTGTTCTCCCTGGTGGCGGGCGTCGCGAGTCTGCGAGACGCGTCCAAGCTCGCGCGGATCGGCGGCAAAACCGTTTTCTTGTATCTTGGGACCACCGCCGTCGCGATCTCTCTCGGGCTCTTGGTGGTCAACATCCTTGAGCCTGGAGCGGGGTTGTCTCCTGAGCTTCGTGATCATCTTCGCTCCACGGTATTGGCCGGCACGAGCAGCACGACCGTCGATCAGCGCATCGAGGCAGGTCAGGGGATTGATTTTG
>CALKDV010000087.1 GCA_938084085.1 uncultured Nannocystaceae bacterium | reverse complement strand
CGGAAGTAGCGCGGATCGATCTCGATGAAGTCCTCCGCGACGAGGTCGACCTGCGCGAAGGCCTTCTCCGCGAACTCGCGGACAGAGTAGGCCTCGCCCGTGCACACCACGTAATCGCTCGCCTTGTCTTGTTGGAGCATCATGAACATCGCCTCGACGTAGTCTCGCGCGTGTCCCCAGTCTCGCTTCGCGTCCAGGTTCCCGAGATACAGCTTCTTTTGCAGCCCCATCTTGATCCGACCCACCGCACGCGTGATCTTGCGCGTCACGAAGGTCTCCCCACGCCGGGGTGACTCGTGATTGAACAGGATGCCGTTGGACACGTACATGCCGTACGCCTCACGGTAGTTCACGGACTGCCAGAAGGCGTAGACCTTGGCGCAGCCGTAGGGCGAGCGGGGATGAAATGGCGTGTTGATGGTCTGCGGAGGCGGTGACGCGCCGAACATCTCCGAGCTCGACGCCTGATAGACGCGCACATCGTGACCCGTGCGATCACGGTAGTCTCGCACCGCCTCCAGAAGTCGGAGGGCACCCACGCCAGTCACGTCCACCGTGTACTCGGGCTGTTCGAAGCTCA
Source organism: uncultured Nannocystaceae bacterium (assembly GCA_938084085.1). GTDB lineage: Bacteria > Myxococcota_A > Polyangia > Nannocystales > Nannocystaceae > JAAZXR01. Next base: position 3,709 of record CALKDV010000087.1, on the reverse strand, counting down.
CCCGAACATGGGACTGGGCACCCAGGTTGAACACCATATCCGGCTTGACCTTCTCGATGATCCGCCGCAGGCCAGTGCTGTCCGCCAGGTCCGCGTAGTGGAGGGTCATCTTCGATCCATCTACGTGGGGGTCACGATAGAGGTGATCGATACGATCCGTGTTGAACGTGGAGGCGCGGCGGATGAGCCCGTGGACGTCATAGCCCTTCTCAAGGAGAAGCTCAGTGAGGTAGGAGCCGTCCTGGCCCGTAATTCCGGTGATTAATGCCGTGGAGGACATCCGGCGCAAGCTATCAGAGGCACTGCAGGTTTCCTAGGGAAATATCCGTACAACGACCGTACACGCCACTGCACCGAAAAACGCGTGCTGGCTCACAGACCGGCGCCTAGCCTCGTATATTTGGCGACCGACAGGGCACCGAGGATCCTCTCCTGACACCTACCCGAGCACCGATGGTGTTGCAGAAATTCCCTGTTCGTCCAAGGACCTCCAGTTCACTGCGGAACATTCGCGTAGCGACATATTGGCGCGCGTATGGAGTCGCTCGAACACATGGGCCGCACGAGACGGAACCATCTCGCGGCTCCGCCTTGCTCACCTCAGCACCAGGCTCGTCGTCAACTCGACGCCTCCCAGCGTCCACGCCCAGGGCTGATTCGCACGACTTTTTACGAGAACGGGCGTCTACATCACCGTAGACGAGGTCCGACACTTCGTCGTCGCACCCAAACGACCAACAATGGCCCTTGAAGCTGCACGGACACTTCACGAGGTCCCCTCAAGCGCGCCTCCGAGTGTCCGACAACCGCCGAGGGAACGCTCCAGGAACGCTTGGGGCCTTAAATCCAGGTTGCGGGTTTTGCGCACACACCTGATGGTGCCGGCCCTCTCGAGCAACGAGTTCATATGCCACCCCCGAGCCCGTATTTTGCCCGAAGCCGGGACCTTCGTGGGATACGACACCGATCTAATTGGAAGGGCCGAGGGTGGTATCTTCGCCGACCAGAAGTCGCGCCAGGCGTGGCCATTCCCAGACTGTCCACGCACCCTGCCAACGGATCCTCTTCCCTCATGACAAGACAAACCGTCCAACAGTCGCAACGTGAGCAGCTCGCGCAACAACGCGGCTGCGTGCTGTGGTTCACCGGCTTTTCCGGCGCTGGAAAAACGACCTTGGCCTGCGAGGTCGAGCGGCGGCTCCATCGCGCGGGCGTACTCACCGGTCGGCTCGATGGCGACATCGTCCGCGACGGACTCAACAATGACCTCGGCTTCTCGCCGGAGGCGCGCGCCGAAAATATTCGGCGCGTGACGGAAGTGGCGCACATCATGACCTTGAGCGGGCTCGTGGTGCTCGTCGCGGCGATCTCGCCGTACGAGAAGGACCGCGAGGCGGCCCGCGCACGAATCGGCGCCGACCGTTTCAAGCTCTTGCACATCGCCACCTCTCTCGACGTGTGTGAATCCAGGGATCCGAAGGGGCTGTATCAACGGGCGAGAGCCGGAGAGGTCGCTGATTTCACGGGGATCTCCGCACCGTACGAGATCCCCGCCGCGCCGGACATGAGAATCTCGACCGACGAGGACCTCGACACGACCGCCGATGGCGTCATGCAATTCCTCCAGGCAGAGGGCATCGTTCCGGTATCGACGTAGTCGTTACTCCACCACGAATCATCATGAGCAACTACAGCTTCACCCACCTCAAGCAGCTTGAGGCCGAGAGCATCCACATCATCCGCGAGACGGTCGCCCAGTTCGACAACCCGGTGATGCTCTACTCGATCGGGAAAGACTCCTCGGTCATGGCCCACCTGGCCCAAAAAGCCTTCTTTCCGGCGCGTCCGCCCTTTCCCTTCCTCCACATCGACACGAAGTGGAAGTTCAAGGAGATGATCACCTTCCGTGATGACTACGCCAAGCGCACCGGCATCGAGCTTCGGGTGCACACCAACATGGAGGCCTTTGAGGCGAACGTGAACCCCTTCGACCAGGGGAGCCAAAAGTACACCCACATCATGAAGACCGTGGCCCTGCGCCAAGCGCTCGACGCCGGCAAGTACGACGCGGCCTTTGGTGGCGCCCGACGCGACGAGGAGAAGTCCCGCGCGAAGGAGCGCGTGTTCTCCTTCCGCGACAAGTCCCACGGCTGGGATCCCAAAAACCAGCGCCCCGAGCTGTGGAGCATCTACAACGGCACCATCGACCAGGGGGAGAGCATCCGCGTGTTCCCCTTGTCCAACTGGACCGAGCTCGACATCTGGCAGTACATCCACCTCGAAGAGATCCCCATCGTACCGCTGTACATGTCGGCCAAGCGCCCCGTGGTGGAGCGCGACGGCAACCTCATCATGGTGGACGACGACCGCCTCCCGCTCGAAGAGGGCGAGACACCCAGCATGCGCTCGGTCCGCTTCCGCACCCTCGGCTGCTACCCGCTCACGGGCGCCGAGGAGTCCACGGCGGCGACCCTGCCGGAGATTATCCAAGAGATGCTGCTCACCAAACACTCGGAGCGCCAAGGTCGAGTCATCGACTACGACCAGGCTGGGTCCATGGAAGAGAAAAAGCGCGAGGGCTACTTCTAGCGCGCACGGAGCACGACCATGTCTCACCAATCCGAACTCATCGAACGCGACATCGACGCGTACCTCAAACAACACGAGCACAAGGAGATCCTGCGCTTTTTAACCTGCGGCAGCGTGGACGACGGCAAGTCCACCCTGATCGGACGGCTGCTCCATGACAGCAAGATGATCTACGAGGACCAGCTGGCCGCGATCCACCGCGACAGCGAGCGCGCGGGCTCGGCGGGCGAAGAGCTCGACCTGTCGTTGCTCATGGACGGGCTCAAGGCGGAGCGCGAGCAGGGCATCACCATCGACGTCGCCTACCGCTTTTTCTCCACGGCCAAGCGAAAATTCATCATCGCCGACACCCCTGGGCACGAGCAATACACCCGCAACATGGTCACCGGCGCGTCCACGGCAGACCTGGCCGTGATTTTGATCGACGCCAAGCAGGGCGTGCTGCCGCAGACCCGGCGACACTCCTTCATCGCGTCGCTGCTCGGCATCAAACACGTGGTGGTCGCGGTGAATAAGATGGACCTGGTGGACTGGTCCGAGGACCGCTACGAGGAGATCAAGCGGGAGTACAACGAGTTCATCGCCCGCCTTGACATCGCGGATCTCCACTTCATCCCCATGTCGGCGCTCAAGGGCGACAACGTCGTGGATCAGAGCCCGCACATGCCGTGGTACCGGGGCGCGCCGCTGATGGAGCACCTGGAGAGCGTGCAGATCAGCTCCGACCGCAACCTGGTCGACCTCCGCTTCCCGGTGCAGTACGTCAACCGCCCGGATCACACCTTCCGAGGGTACTGCGGCAACGTGGTCTCCGGCGTGGTGCGCACCGGCGACGAGGTCATGGTGCTGCCTTCGCGGACGCGCAGTCGCATCGCGCGCATCGTGACCGCCGACGGCGACCTCGACCAAGCCTACCCTCCCCTCGCGCCAACCTTGGTGCTCGAGGATGAGCTGGACATCAGCCGCGGCGACATGCTCGTCCACCCTGGCAACGTGCCCAAGGTCGCGAACGAGCTGGACGCCATGGTGGTCTGGATGGCTGACGACCCCATGGTCGAAGGGCGGGACTACTGGGTGATGCAGTCGGGCTCCCGATGCGTCGGCAACACCTCCAATATCC